>DASTQT010000241.1:0-2131 GCA_035761605.1 Agromyces sp.
CGACAGGTCGATCGGCGAGCCGCCGAGCTCGATGACCTGCCACGCGGCCGCGACGATCCACGCGCCCGCCGACAGCAGCGACGCGGCGAGCGCGACCACGAGCAGGCGATACTGCACGGAGGCGAACGGGCGCAGGGCCCGCGGCATCCGCGTCTCGGAGCTCACCCGCCCAGTCTGGGCCATCCGACCGACATCGGGCGAGCGGCTCCGCTCAGGATCGCGTCAGCGGTCGGCCTCGTCGAGCCACTTCTCCACGAGGTGGTCGGCGATGACACGGCGGATGGTGCCCGACCGGCCGCGCAGCACGATCGACTCGGTGCGGATGATCGGGCCCTTCTTGCGCACGCCGTCGACCAGCTCGCCGTCGGTCACGCCCGTGGCGACGAAGAACGTGTTGTCGCTGCGGACCAGGTCGTCGAGCTCGTACACGCGGTCGCAGTCGAGCCCGGCCGCCTCGCCGCGAGCGCGCTCCTCGTCGTCCTTCGGCGCGAGCACGCCCTGCATGAACCCGCCGAGCGCCTTGATCGCGCACGCCGTGGTGATGCCCTCGGGGCTGCCGCCGATGCCGACGCACATGTCGATGCGCGACTCGTAGCGGGCCGCGTTGATGCCGCCGGCGACGTCGCCGTCGGAGATGAGCCGAGTGCCCGCGCCGGCCGCGCGGATGTCGGCGATCAGCTGCTCGTGCCGGGGCCGGTTCAGCACCGCGACGCGCAGCTCCCCGACGTCCTTGCCCTTGGCCTTGGCGAGCGCCCGCAGGTTCTCGCCGATGGGCTTGCGGATGTCGACGACGCCGATGCCCGCGGCATCCGTCACGATCTTGTCCATGTAGAAGACGGATGACGCGTCGAGCATCGTGCCGCGGTCGGCGACCGCGATGACCGACAGCGCGTTCTGGCGGCCGGCCGCGGTGAGCGACGTGCCGTCGATCGGGTCGACTGCAATATCGCACGCGGGCCCACGGCCGTTGCCGACCTTCTCGCCGTTGAAGAGCATGGGCGCCTCGTCCTTCTCGCCCTCGCCGATGACCACAACGCCGTCGAAGTTGACCGTGCCGAGGAACGCGCGCATCGCGTCGACCGCGGCGCCGTCGGCGGCGAGCTTGTCGCCGCGACCGATCCAGGGGTACGAGCGGATGGCGGCGGCCTCCGTGGCACGCACCAGCTCGAGCGCGATGTTGCGATCGGGGTGCAGGTAGAGGCTTTCGGTGTCGGTGCTCACCATCGAGGTGTCCTCCATGAAGTCGTGGGATCGATTCGAGCCTACTGACGCGGCCGGTCTGCGGCGGCTGGATGATCCCGAAACGGCATGAAAGTTCGGCGAATCTTAACGCGGGCGCGACGAGCGCGGTGCTTCACGTGAGCCAGTCCGCTGACCCGAGGCGCCACGACTGCCCCGGCGCGAGTCGTCGTCCGGGTCCGAGGTCGCACGGGGTCACCGCGGTGAGGAACACCGCCGTAGCGGTGCCGCAGAGCTCGTCGAGCCCGGTCACCCGGTCGACCACGACACCAGCCGCGGCGATCCGCTCCGCCTCGGCCGCGGACTGCGGCGCGAGCCGCGCCTGCATCCACCCGCCGAGCGCCCGCACGGCGGCCGCCGTGAGCACGCCCTCGGGCGCACCGCCCACCCCCACCACGAGGTCGAGGTCCCCGTCGGGACGGGCGGCGCGCAGGCACCGCTCGACGTCGCCGTGCGCAAAGAGCTCGACCGACGCCCCGGCGGCGACCGCCGCCTCGGCGAGCGCGGCGTTTCGCGGCCGGTCCGCGGCCGTCCGATGACGGGATTCGGGCGTGAAAGTTCGGCGAATCTTAACAGGGGGCGCGACGAGCGCAGTGCTTCACGCGAGGCCGTTCGCTGAGCCGAGACGCCACGACTGCCCCGGCGCGAGTCGTCGTCCGGGTCCGAGGTCGCACGGGGTGACCGCGGTGAGGAACACCGCCGTGGCGGCGCCGCAGAGCTCGTCGAGCCCGGCCACCCGGTCGACCACGACACCCGCCGCGGCGATCCGCTCCGCCTCGGCCGCGGACTGCGGCGCGAGCCGCGCCTGCATCCACCCGCCGAGCGCCCGCACGGCGGCCGCCGTGAGCACGCCCTCGGGCGCACCGCCCACCCCCACCACGAGGTCGAGGTC
>DASTQT010000242.1:0-8645 GCA_035761605.1 Agromyces sp.
GACCTCGTCGCGCTCTCCGACCAGGACGACGTGTGGCGGCCCGATCGCGTCTCGCGTGCGGTCGAGGCGTTCGCGGCGCGCCCGGCAGTGCAGCTCGTGGCGTCCGACGCGACGCTGATCGACGCCGTCGGCGCCGATCTCGGCACCACCCTGTTTGCGACGCTCGGCCTGGACGATGCGCTGCGCGGGCGGCTCGACGGCCCGGAGGCGTTCGACGAGCTGCTCCACCGGAACCTGCTCACGGGCGCGACCGTCATGGTCCGGCGCGAGCTCATCGAGCGTGCGGCGCCGTTCCCCGGCAGCTGGGTGCACGACGAGTGGCTGGCGATGGTCGCGTCCGTCACGGGCGGTCTCGCCGTGCTGCCCGATCGGCTGATCGGCTACCGCCAGCACGGTGCGAACCAGATCGGCGTGACCGCGCTCGGCTGGTCGGGCCGGCTCGCCAAGCTCCGCGAGCCGCGGACCGAACGCAATGCGCGCCTGCTCGCGCGCGCGTCCGACCTGGCCGAGCGGTTGCCGGGCATCGCTGCCGACGGGGCCGAGGTGGCCGACCGGCTGGCCGCGAAGCTCGCCCACGAGCACGTGCGCTCCTCGCTGCCCGCTGCGCACCTGCGCCGCCTCGCGCCCGTGTTCCGCGAGTGGCGCACCGGGCGTTACGGGCGGTACGGCCTGGGTGCGCAGGACCTGCTGCGCGACCTGGTCCAGCCCGTCTGACGCGCGGCCTATGCCGCCGGCGCCGGCGTCGCGGACGCCAGGGCGTCCCGCCAGCTCATGTCGCGCGCCGCCTTCACGGCGCTCACGACGAGCAGCATCCAGCCGCCCTCGAGCAGCGCGAAGCTCTCGGCGAAGCTCGTCACGGCGAGTGCGACGAGCGCGAGTGCGGGCCAGAGGTACACCACGCTCCGGCGCGACGAGGCGAGCAGCCAGGAGCGCACCAGGGCGACGCCGACGAGCCCGATGAAGAGCAGCGCGCCGATCACGCCCACCTGGAAGTAGGTGTCGATGTACGCGCTCAGCGCGGAGGAGAGGTCGCGGCCGACCGCGGCCTCGACCCAGGCGTACGGCGCGGCATCGGGCCAGCGCCCGACCCAGCCCCACCCCTGCAGCGGGTTCGCGGCGAGGTACCGGGAGACCTCGCGCCAGACGTCGAGCCGCACGTCGAACTCGGCACGCGCGTCGAGCAGCTCGATGATCCGGATCCTCGTGATCCAGCCGACGACGAGGACGGCGACACCCGTGATCAGCAGCGCCAGCTGCCAGCGCCATCGCGTCGACGCGGGCACGCGACGGAGGCCGTAGAGCGCCGCGAGCGCGACGAGCGTCGCACCGAGCGCGATCCAGGTCGTCGGCGAGCCCGCGAGCAGGAGGCACAGCGAGGCGAGCACGAGCGACGCGATCGCGCGGCCGCGCTGCACGCTGCGCGTGCGCCACTCGATGATGAACGTGATGAGCGCGATGAGGGCGACGAACCCGAGCACGTTGCGCGAGCCGAAGACGCCCTGGATCGGACCGAGCCCGGCGATGTCCCCCCGGATGCCGAGGAACACGATGGGTAGGTCGAGGAGCACGCCCGACAGGATCTCGAGCCCGATCGACACCCCGAGCAGCACCCGGAGCACGTCGCCGAAGGCGCGCACGATCTGGATCGTGTCGCGCATGAGGGCGACGTAGACGCCGAGCACGCCGAACGCGACGAGGTGGCCGACGCCGAGCACGGTCAGCGTCGGCGTGTCGCTCCAGAGCACCGACGCCGCGCACCACCCGACGAACAGCAGGATCGTGAGCGGCAGGATGCCGTACCACTCGACGGCGCGCCAGCGGGCGACGAGCGAGAGGCCGCAGAGCACGAGGAGCGTGACGACGGCGGCGATGAGCCCGGGCCAGCCGATCAGGGCGCGCACGGCGTGCGTGGAGAACGCGAGCCCGATGGCGACGAGCGTGAGCGCCTGCGCGAATCGCGCGGAACCCGCGAACTCGCGCAGCGTGCTCGTCACCGAGCCGCTCCCGGCCGCGTGAAGCGGCTCGGCCACCGGGTCGGCGTCATCGGCGGCAGCGGCTCGGGAGCCCACTGCCGCTGCTTGGTGCCCCAGGCGATCGCGAGGAGCAGCATCCAGCCGGATTCGATGAGAAGGCGGCTCTCGGCGAGCGACTGGCAGATGAGCGCGACGAGCACGAGCAGCGGGATGAGCGACGCGGCCGAGTACGGCACCGGTCGGCCGCGCTCGTCCATGGGCGGGTCGACGGCGAGGAACCACGAGCGCCACAGCGCGCCCACCACGATCGAGGCGAACGCCACGAGGCCGACGACGCCGAGCTGCAGCCAGACATCGAGCCAGGCGTTGTGCGCCTGCAGGTACTCCACGCCGTTGCGCACGGCGAGGCCGTCGAACGGTTCGACCCACGGTTGCCAGTAGCCGATCCAGCCCCAGCCGAACCACGGGCGCTCGGTGGCGAGCCCGATCACCGATTCCCAGATGTCGAGCCGGCCGGTCAGGTCCTCGCTCTTGCCGAGCAGGCCGAGCAGCGCGTTCCAGGCGACCAGGAGCAGTGCGACGGATGCCACGGCGGCGCCCGCCGCGACGAGGTAGACGCGGCGACGACGCTCGGGGCCGACACGGCGCGCCCAGGTCGCGAAGCCGAGCGCCGCGAGCACGACGAGCCCGACGAGCACGACGGTCGCGGATCGCGTGAGCGCGAGCACGATCCCCGCGGTCACGAGCCATCCGATGCCCTGGCTGCGACGCATGCCGCCGCTGGCCAGCAGCGCGGCGAACAGGATCGCGGCGATGAGCGCGGCCATGGCCAGCAGGTTGCGGCTGGCGACGATGCCCTCGATGGGGCCGCCGTCGAACAGGAGGGCGCGCGACCAGTAGAACGCCATGGGCACGTCACCGGATGCGTCGAAGTCGGGGAAGTTCGGCAGCAGCGGTTCGCGCACGAACACGGCGACCCACAGCTCGAACAGCAGCGACAGGGCGAGCAGCCACTTCAGTGCGCCGACGAGCGAGCGCAGGAACCCGTGCCAGCCGAGCGACAGCGTCAGCGAGAGCGCCACGACCGTGGGCACGAGGGTGAGCACCAGCCCGAGGGCGGTGGCCGCGGGATAGGCCGACCACGTGAGCGACAGCGTCGCGATCAGGAGGAAGACCGGGGTGGACTTCGGAACACGACGCCATGACAGCGCGGGGCGTCGTGCCATCCAGAGCCAGATCGACCCGACGAGGATCAGCGCGACGATCGCGCCCCAGCCCCACCAGCCGAGGAGGTTCCGCCAGAACTGGCCGGCGAACGCCGTGAAGAGGACGAACGTCGCGAAGGCGCCTTCGAGCGCGGGGCGGCGTCCGATGGTCATGCGCACAAGGCTATCGCCCGCCCGGCGGGCTCACACGAACGCCGCCTCGCCCGTGATCGCGCGGCCGACGATGAGCGTGTTCATCTCGCGCGTGCCCTCGTACGAGTACAGCGCCTCGGCGTCGGCGAAGAACCGGGCGACGTCGTACTCGAGCACGATCCCGTTGCCGCCGCACGCCTCGCGCGCCCACGCGACGGTCTCGCGCATTCGAGAGGTGGCGTAGGCCTTGGCGAGCGCGGAGTGCTCGTCGCGCTGCTCGCCTCGGTCCTGCATCTCGGAGACGCGCACGACCATGCCCAGCGAGGCCGTGATGTTGCCGAGGCACTTCACGAGCAGGTCCTGGATGAGCTGGTGCGATCCGATCGGCCTGCCGAACTGCTCGCGCTCCTTCGCGTAGCGGACCGCGGCCTCGTAGGCGCCGATCGCGGTGCCGACCGCCGACCAGGCCACCTCGGCGCGGGTCTGGCGGAGGACCGCGGACGTGGCGCGGAACGAGTCGGCCTCCTGCAGGCGGAGGGACTCGGGCACCGCGACATCCGTCAGTGTGATGTCGGCGTTCTGCACCATGCGAAGGCTGACCTTGCCCTCGATCTTCGTCGCGGCGTAGCCGGGCGTGGAGGTCGGCACGATGAAGCCCTTGACCTGGCCGTCGGCCTCGTCCTTGGCCCAGATGATGGTGATGTCGGAGAACGTGGCATTGCCGATCCAGCGCTTCTGCCCGTTCAGGATCCAGGTGTCGCCCTCGCGGCGCGCGGTCGTGCGCAGGCCGCGCGCGGAGTCGGAGCCGGACAGCGGCTCGGTGAGGCCGAACGCGCCGATGACCTCGCCGGAGGCGAGCCTCGGGATCCACTCGCGGCGCTGCGCCGGCGAACCGGCGGTCGCGATCGACCCGATCGCGAGGCCGTTCTGCACGCCCACGAACGTGCCGACGGATGCGTCGACGCGGGCGAGCTCGAGGGCCACGAACCCGCGGAAGACCGCGGAGTTCTCGAACGGCTTCGTCTCATCCCAGGCGTAGGAGAGCGCGCCGTGCTCGGCGAGGGGCCGCACGACCTCGATCGGGAACTCGGCTCGCTCCCAGTGGTCGTTGACGATCGGGCGCACGTCGCGCTCGAGCCACTCGCGCAGCTCGGCGAGCGCCTGCTGCTCGCGATCCGTCAGCAGCGACCCGTACGAATAGAAGTCGCTCGCGAGCGGCTCGTAGGACATGTCGGCTCTCCTCCTCGTGGATGCCCAGAGCCTATGCACGCCCCCTGGCGGAGCCGCAGCCGTTGGTAGTTTGGAGCCAAACCGCGAAAGGACGCCGTCACGCATGTTTGTCGCCATCCGCAACAGCCCTCGAGACTATGCGTGGGGATCCCACACGGCGATCGCGGACTTCCGGGGCGTCGAGCCGAGCGGCTCGCCCGAGGCGGAGCTGTGGCTCGGGGCGCATGCCGGCTCGCCCGCGGAGATCGCCGACCCGGCCTCCGCGGGCGCCGCCGACCTGGGCGCGCTCGTCGCGGCCGACCCCGACGGCACGCTCGGCCCGGCGCTCGCACGCGAGGGTGCGCGGCTGCCGTTCCTCCTCAAGGTCCTCGCCGCGGCGCGCCCGCTGTCGCTCCAGGCCCATCCCACGCCCGAGCAGGCCCGTGCGGGGTTCGCCCGCGAGGAGGCCGAGGGCCCGTCCATCGACGCGTTCGACCGCAACTACAAGGACCCGTACGCGAAGCCCGAGCTCGTGGTCGCGGTGAGCGAGACGTTCGAGGCGCTCTCGGGCTTCCGGCCGCTCGAGGAGGTGCGCGGGGTCCTCGCGGTGCTCCGCACGGCCGATGCCGCCTCCGACCAGCCGCAGCCCGGCGCGCTCGACCTGCTCGCGGCCCGGCTCGAGGGCGCCGACCCGCTCCGGGAGGCCGTGGCGTGGCTCCTGCAGGACGGACGCGGCGGCGACACGGGCGAGGCGGCGTGGGTGATCGAGCGCGTCACCGCGCTCGCCGGTTCCGACGCGGCCCTCGCCTCGCCGTACGCTGCGTCGTTCCGCACGGTGGGCGATCTCGCCGCCGAGTACCCGGGCGATCCCGGCATCGTGATCTCGCTCCTGCTCAACCGGGTGACCCTGCGCCGAGGCGAGGCGCTCTTCCTCGACGCCGGCAACATCCACGCGTACCTGTCCGGGCTCGGCATCGAGCTCATGGCCGCGAGCGACAACGTGCTGCGCGGCGGACTCACGCCGAAGCACATCGACATCCCGGAGCTGCTCGAGGTGCTCGACTTCACCGCGATCGCGCCGCCGCGCCTGCCCGCCGTGCAGGTCTCCGCGGCCGTGGTCGAGTACCGACCGCCGGTGCCCGACTTCACGCTCTACCGGGTCGAGGGGGCTGCGGATGCCGCGCGGGTGCCATTGGCCGGACCGGCGATCGTGCTGGCCGAGGGCGGCCCGGTCGACGTGACCGGCGCGCACGGCGGGATCCGCCTCGAGCGCGGGGGTTCGGTCTTCGTCACGCCCGACGAGGGATGGCTCACGCTCGCCGGCGGCGGCATCGCCTGGATCGCGACGACGCCCGTGGCCGGCTGAGAGCGAGCGGATGCCGCGGCATCCGCTCGCCCGTGTCGCCGCCCGGTCAGCCCGCCTGGCGCGGCCCGAAGACGCGCCGGTACTGGGTGGGCGTGGTCTGCAGCACCTTCACGAAGTGGTGCCGCATCACGGCGGCCGCGCCGAAGCCCGTCTCGCGTGCGATCTCCTCGAGCGTGAAGTCGGTCTCCTCGAGGAGCTGCTGCGCGCGCAGGAGGCGCTGGCGGTTCAGCCACGCGTTCGGCGTGGTGCCGGTCTCGGCGCGGAACTTGCGCGCGAACGTGCGCGGCGACATGAGCGCCGTGCGCGCGAGCCGGTCGACGGTGAGGTCCTCGTCGAGGTGCTCGAGCATCCACTCGGTCACGCGCGCGAACGAGTCGGTGCGGCACTCGGCGACGGGCGTCTGGATGAACTGCGACTGGCCGCCGTCGCGCTGCGGGGGCACGACCATGCGGCGGGCGACGATGTTCGCCGCGCTCGCGCCGAGTTCGGTGCGCACGATGTGCAGCGCGGCGTCGATGCCGGCCGCGGTGCCGGCGCCGGTGACGACCTTGCCGTCCTGTACGAAGAGCACGTCGGGGTCGACCTCGGTCTCGGGGAACATGTCGGCCAGGCGGTCGGTGTACATCCAGTGCGTGGTCGCGCGGCGGCCGTCGAGCACGCCGGCGCGTCCGAGCGTGAACGCGCCCGAGCACACGCTCAGCACCCACGCGCCGCGGTCGACGGCCTCGCGGATCACGCGCAGCACCTCGGGGTGGGCGGGCTCGTCGATGAGCGAGGCGGGCACCGCGACGAGGTCGGCCGTCTCGGCCGCCGCGAGCCCTTCGTGCACGACGATGTCGAAGCCGAGCTTGGTCGGGATGGGGCCGGGCTCGGCGGCGACGACGTGGAAGTCGAACGTCGGCCCGCCCTGCTCCGAGCGGTCGATGCCGAACACCTCGCAGATGACGCCGAACTCGAACGGCGCCATCTGGGGGACGGCGATGCAGGCGATGGTCTGGAGCACGGTGCCTCCTGGTGTCTGCCGCCGGCTGGCTGGCAGGAAAGTGTCGATCTATGGCGAGTCTGCCACTTTCGGCAGGATGTCGCAAGGAGCACAATTACTGCCATGGACATCATCGTGATGCTGATCATCGCCGGCCTGGCCGCGTGGGGCGTCGTCGCGACGCTGCTGCGCCTCGACACCGACGGCTACGGACGTCCCGAGATCCGCGACCGCAACCGCCACGTCGAGCGGATGCCGCTGCGCGGCGCCTGACGCCCGCGCCATCCGCCCCCCGGGGCTCGACCGCTAGCATCGTCACGACGCCGGAGGCACCGGCGGCGGAAGGCGGACATGAGCTGGCTGGTCACCGGGGGAGCCGGATACATCGGGGCGCACGTCGTGCGGGCGTTCCGGGCGCAGGGGATCGACACGGTGGTCGTCGACGACCTCTCGTCGGGCCACCGTGCATTCGTCCCCGAGGGCGTCCCGTTCGTGCAGGGCTCGATCCTCGACGGCGCGCTCCTCGAGGACGCGATCGCCGAGCACGGCGTGCGGGGCGTCGTCCACCTCGCCGGCTTCAAGTACGCCGGCGTCTCGGTCCAGCAGCCGCTGCACACCTACCACCAGAACGTCACGGGCACGGTGCGCCTGCTCGGCGCCATGCAGTCCAGGGGCGTCGACCGCATCGTGTTCTCGTCGAGCGCGGCGGTGTACGGCACGCCCGACGTCGACCTCGTCACCGAGGACACCGCCAAGCGTCCCGAGTCGCCCTACGGCGAGTCCAAGCTCATCGGCGAGTGGCTCATGGCCGATCAGGCTCGCGCCGCGGGCCTGCGGCACACCTCGCTGCGGTACTTCAACGTCGTCGGCTCGGGCACCGACGAGGTGTTCGACTCGAGCCCGCACAACCTGTTCCCGCTCGTCTTCGACGCCCTGCTCGACGGTCGCACCCCGCGGATCAACGGCGACGACTACGCGACGCCCGACGGCACGTGCGTGCGCGACTACATCCACGTGTCCGACCTCGCCGACGCGCATGTCGCCGCGGCGCGCCGTCTCGACGCGGGCGAGCCGCTCGAGACCGTCTACAACCTCGGCTCGGGCGACGGCGTCTCGGTGGGCGAGATCATGCGCGAGGTCGCGAAGGTCACCGGCATCGCGTTCCAGCCCGAGGTCGGGCCGAGGCGCGAGGGCGACCCCGCGCGCATCGTCGCCTCCGGCGAACGGGCGGCGCGCGACCTCGACTGGCGCATGCGCCACTCGCTGGCCGAGATGGTCGAGAGCGCGTGGGCGGCCCGCCGCGCGGCATCCGTCGACTGACCATCACGAGTGGGACACGCCGCCAGCGTGTCGCGCGAGCAGTGAAGCCTCGACGGCGCATTGAGGGTTTACGATTCGCGACTTGACTTCCACCGAATTACACCGATGTAATTGGTCAAGACACACCCCTCGGGGATGTCGGTACAACTGGGTGGGAGACGATATGGGCAAGCCTGAATATCGTTCTGGGGTACCTGAGGATTGGTTCGTCGACCCTGTGCGGCTCGGCGTTCCGGGGGTTCGCGGGGTCGCAGACGACGACAATCAACTGGCGTGGCAGACCGATGCGCTGTGCGCGCAGACCGATCCCGAGGCGTTCTTCCCCGAGAAGGGCGGATCGACGCGGGATGCCAAGCGCATCTGCACCGGGTGCGAGGTCCGCGCGGAGTGCCTCGAGTACGCTCTCGCCAACGACGAGCGGTTCGGCATCTGGGGCG
>DASTQT010000243.1:0-5183 GCA_035761605.1 Agromyces sp.
GATCGTGCCGTAGCCGCGGCACGAACCGCACGGGCTCGAGGTCATGACGTTGCCGAGCAGCGAGCGCACCGAGCGCTGGATGTGGCCCGTGCCGCCGCAGATGTCGCACGTGACGGGCGAGGTGCCGGGCTGGCAGCACGAGCCGTGACAGGTCTCGCAGGTCACCGCGGTGTCGACCTCGAGGTCGCGGTGCGTTCCGAAGATGACCTCGTCGAGGCTCACCTCGAGGCGGATCAACGCGTCCTGGCCGCGCTCGCGGCGGGACCGCGGCCCGCGGCTGGTCTGTCCGGCACCGAAGAAGGTCTCGAAGATGTCGCCGAAGCCGCCGAAGCCGGCGCCGTTGAACCCGCCCTGGCCGCCGCCGAGGTCGTACTGCTGGCGCTGCTTCGGGTCGGACAGCACGTCGTAGGCGTGCGTGACCATCTTGAACCGCTCGGATGCCTCGGCACCCGGGTTGACGTCGGGGTGGAGCTCGCGGGCGAGGCGGCGGTACGCCTTCTTGATCTCGTCGGGGGTGGCGTCGCGTGAGACGCCGAGGACCTCGTAGTGGTCGGCCACTGCAGGCGGGTTCCTTTCGATTGCCGGTGGCGGATGCCGCGACGCGGGCGGCTCCGCTCAGGTCAGTTCTCGCCGAGCGTGCGCGAGAGGTAGCGGGCGACGGCGCGCACGGCGGCCATGCTCTGGGAGTAGTCCATGCGGGTCGGGCCCACGATGCCGAGGCGCGACACGTCGCGGCCGGGGATCTCGAACGAGCTCGAGACGACGGAGGTGTCGCCGAGGCCGTACGCGGCGTTCTCGCGACCGATGCGGACGGCGATGCCCTCCTCCGAGGTCATCTCGCCGAAGAGCTTGAGGATCACGACCTGCTCCTCGATCGCCTCGATGACGCCGAGGATGTTGCCGGCGAAGTCCTGCTCGGTGCGCACCAGGTTCGCCGCGCCCGCGACGACGAGCCGGTCGCTGCGCGTGAACTTCGCCTGGTCGGCGAGCGTCGCCGCGAGCGTGCGGAGCACCTCGGCGTGGGCCCGATCGGCCGTCCGGGTCTCGGTGGAGAGCGCGGCCGCGGCATCCGTCATCGTCAGGCCCGCGGCCACTTCGTTCAGTCGGTTGCGGAGGCGGCCGAGCGTCTCCTCGTCGGCGGGCTGGTCGAGTTCGGCGAGCCGCTGCTCGACCTGGCCGGTGTCGGAGATGAGGATGCAGAGCACGCGCGTGGGCGCGAGCGAGACGAGTTCGACGTGGCGCACGCGAGCGCGCTGGAAGGTGGGGTACTGCACGACCGCGAGCTGGCGGGTGAGCTGGGCGACCAGCCGCACGGTGCGGGCCAGCAGCTCGTCGAGGTCGTTGGACTCGCCGAGGAACGTCTCGATCGCCTGGCGCTGCGCGGTCGTGAGGGGTCGGACGTCGGCGAGCTGGTCGACGAACACCCGGTAGCCCTTGTCGGTGGGGATACGCCCCGACGAGGTGTGGGGGGCCGCGATGAGCTCCTCCTCCTCGAGCACGGCCATGTCGTTCCGGATCGTCGCCGCGGACACGCCGAAGTGGTGGCGCTCGACGATCGTCTTCGAGCCCACCGGCTCGCGGGACGCGACGTAGTCCTGCACGATCGCGCGGAGCACGGCGAGACTGCGTTCGGAGACCATGGCCCTCGCTTCCCTCGACCGGCGTGACGGCGGCGGACCGGCGTTTAGCACTCGGTTCGCGTGACTGCCAATCCTATCGCGACATTCAGGGATGGCACCGTTGCCCGCCGGAACGGCGCGGCAGTAGCGTGTGCATCGTCACGCGTGCCGACCCGACCACCCCCATCCCCGTCCGGCGCGCGCTTCCCGATCCGAAAGGCACCGATATGACCGACCCCAACGTCCCCCCGCACGATCCGAACGTCGCACCCCAGCCGGCACCGGCCGCCCCGCTCTCGCAGGAGCAGGACGTCCAGTGGGGCTCGTTCGCGCACCTCGGCGGCATCCTCGGCATCCTGCCGTCGCTGATCATCTGGCTCGTGTTCAAGGACCGCGGCTCCTTCACGAACACCGAGGCCAAGGAGGCGCTGAACTTCCAGATCACCCTGCTCTTCGCCACGATCGCGATCTGGATCGTCGTCACGGTCCTCACGGTCGTGACCTTCGGCTTCGGCGCCGTCCTCTCGTTCCTCACATGGGTCCCGTGGGTGCTCGGCGTGGTCTTCTCGATCATCGCGTTCCTGCAGGCGAAGGAGGGTCGCCACTACCGCTACCCCTTCGCCGTGCGCCTCATCAAGTAGGTCGCCGCGTTGCGGCACGCGACGCGCCGGGCGAGGATCCCTCGACCGGCGCGTCGCGCTGTGCCAGCATGAATTCACCGACCCGCGATCCGGGCGCGACCTTCAAGGAGCAGCATCATGTCCGACGCACCACCTCCCACGCCCCCGACGCCGCCTCCGGGTGGGACCACGCCGCCGCCTCCCGGCGGCCCCACGCCGCCGCCTCCCGGCGGACCCACGCCTCCCCCGCCTCCCGGCGGAGGGGCCTACCAGCAGAGCCAGCCGCTCAGCCCGGCCGATGAGAAGCTCTGGGCGACGCTGATCCACATCGGCGGCATCCTCTTCGGATTCCTGCCGGCGCTGATCGGCTACCTGGTCCTCAAGGACAAGGGCCCGTTCATCCGCGAGCACACCGCGACGGCGCTGAACTTCCAGATCACGCTGCTGATCGCGTACGTCGTGGGTTCGATCCTCACGTTCGTGATCATCGGCATCTTCATCCTGATCGCCGCGTGGATCGCCGCGATCGTGTTCGGCATCATCGCCGCGATCAAGGCCAACAACGGCGAGTACTACGTCTACCCCGTCGCGATCAAGTTCGTGAGCTAGGCCTCAGTCCTCGAGCAGGCGCCGCACGACGGCGTCGGCCAGCAACCGCCCTCGCCGCGTCAGCGTCAGCCGACCGGCGAGGGCGGTTCGCGCTTCCACCAGTCCGTCGGCGATGAGTCCCGCCACCGCGTGCCGCCCGCCCGCGCGGAGCGAACCCACCTCGATGCCGTCGCGGATGCGCGTGGCCAGCAGCACGCGCTCGGTCGCGCGCGTGGATGCGTCGAGCGTCTCCCGGCCCACGGCCGGCGAGACGCCGGCGGCGAGCCGCTCGGCATAGGCCGCCGGGTGCTTCGCGTTCCACCACCGCACGCCGCCGACATGGCTGTGCGCGCCGGGGCCGACGCCCCACCAGTCGTCCCCGCGCCAGTAGCCGAGGTTGTGGCGCGAGCGGTGCGCGGCATCCGTCGCCCAGTTCGACACCTCGTACCATTCGTAGCCCGCGGCGCCGAGCAGGTCGTCGGCGAGCTCGTACATGTCGGCCGAGAGGTCGTCGTCGGGCGCGGCGAGTTCGCCGCGGCGGATCTGCCGAGCGAGCTTCGTGCCGTCCTCGACGATCAGGGCATAGGCGCTGACGTGGTCGGGCCGCTCGGCGAGGACGGCGTCGAGGCTCGTGCGCCAGTCGTGGATCGACTCCCCCGGCGTGCCGTAGATCAGGTCGAGGCTGACGTCGAGGCCGGCCTCGCGGGCCCAGCGCACCACGAGCGGCACACGGGCGGGGTCGTGCGTGCGGTCGAGCGCCGCGAGCACGTGCGGAACGGCCGACTGCATGCCGAACGACACGCGCGTGAACCCGCCGTCGGCGAGCCGGCGCAGGTCGTCGGCGTCGACCGAGTCGGGGTTGGCCTCCGTCGTCACCTCGGCGCCGGGCGCGAGTCCGAACTCGTCGCGGACCGCCGTGAGCATCCGCACGAGGTCGGCGGCGGGCAGCAGCGTGGGTGTGCCGCCGCCGAGGAAGACCGTCTGCGCGGGCCGTTCGGGGGCGCCGGATGCCGCGAGCACGCCGCGCGCGAACCGGATCTCGTCGATCGCCTGGTCGGCGTACCGCGACTGCGAGACGCCGCGCAGTTCACCCGCCGTGTACGTGTTGAAGTCGCAGTACCCGCAGCGGACGCGGCAGAAGGGCACGTGCACGTAGACCCCGAACGCGCGCTCGTCGGCTCGTTCGATCGCCGTCGCCGGCAGGAGGCCGTCGGCCGGTGCCGGATCGGCGATGGGAAGGGGACCTGCCATCGTCAGGCGTACGCAGGGTGCAGCGCGCGCAGCTCCCGCGTCGTGAGCTCGCGTCGGCGCTTGCGCACCGCGGGCGCGAACAGCCGGCGGAGTCCGCCGTTCGGCTCCAGCACGGAGCGGATGGTCAGCCACACGGAGTCGTCCTCGCGGTGCTCGAGGATGAACGACTCCTCGCCGCTCTCGGGCGCGTCACCGGTCGTGCCGTACGCGAAGCCGATCCGTTCGGGCTCGTCGACCAGGTACACGACGAGCACCGGGATGCCGCGGCCGCGACCGCGGGGCTTGAGCGTCGCCGTCATGCCGGCGCTGACGTACGGCGTCCCGTCGGGGCCGAAGCGCTGCTCCGCACGCGGCGCCGGCTGCTCGGCGAGCGGTGCCCCGTCGGGGTCGTAGGCGATGCCGGTGTACTGGGCCCCCGTGCCGGGCGAGACGTCGACCACCTCGAATCCGGCGCCCTTCTGGACGCCCCACGTCATGAGCTCCTCCGCGGCGCGGTCGAACCGGTCCTTGCCGGATCCCAGCTTCACGGAGTCCTCGGCCGGACGGAAGCCCGCCGGCGGGTAGCGCAGCAGATCGGGGTCGAGCGTAGCGCCGATCGCGCCGTACGTGACGGACTGGTCGGTGAACGTGCTCCGGCGAGTCATCCGAACATCGTACTTCGGAGGGCGCGTGCAGCCGGAATCGGGCGGGACGGCCGGAACGCTACTTCTTGGCGTCCTTCTTCTCGGTCTCGCCCGAGAGCGCGGCGATGAACGCCTCCTGGGGGACCTCGACGCGGCCGACCATCTTCATGCGCTTCTTGCCCTCCTTCTGCTTCTCGAGGAGCTTGCGCTTGCGGCTGATGTCACCGCCGTAGCACTTCGCGAGCACGTCCTTGCGCATCGCGCGGATCGACTCGCGCGCGATGATGCGGGCGCCGATCGCCGCCTGGATCGGCACCTCGAACTGCTGCCGCGGGATGAGCTCGCGCAGGCGGCCCGTCATCAGCACGCCGTACGCGTAGGCCTTGTCGCGGTGCACGATCGCGCTGAAGGCGTCGACGGCCTCGCCCTGCAGGAGGATGTCGACCTTGACGAGGTCGGCCTCCTGATCGCCCGTCGGCTCG
>DASTQT010000244.1:0-4241 GCA_035761605.1 Agromyces sp.
GCCGGCCGGTTCCGGAGCACGCGAAGCTCGACGCGGCCGCCCGCCGCGCGGTGCTCGTCGACGATCCGCTCGGCGAGCGCGACCGTGCCATCCGTCGACGCGTCGTCGCTCAGGACGATCTCGTGGACGGGGTACGACTGCTCGAGGATGCTCGCGAGCTGGGCTCCGAGGAACCGCTCGCCGGAGTGGGTGCCGAGCGCGACCGACACCCGGGGCATCGCGGCGCCGGGGGCCGCGCCATCCGCTCGTGCGCTCATTCCCTGCGGAGCCCGACCTTCAGGACGCCCAGGAACATGCCGGCCATGATGGTCTGCGAGCCCAGCATCATGAACAGCGCGGCGAGCACGGCGGTCCGGATGGTCGTCGCCGCCTCGAGCGGCCCGAACCCGGTGCCGGCCCAGACCGAGAACTGCCAGACCGCCACGCCCAGTCCGACGAGGAACAGCGCGAGCCCCACGAGCGCACCGCTCTCGAGGCTGATCCGCCGCTCGAGGCGATCGAAGTTCCGGGACCTCGGGATGCGGAAGCCCTCGTGCTGGGCGTAGATCTTCGTGAGGATCGCGAACAGCACCGACTGGTACCCGACGACGGTCAGCGCCGCGAGGTAGATCTGGCTGGACGCCCCGAGCCCGACCTCGCCGAACTCGATCGGGCCGAACGTGAGCAGGAGCGTGCCGAGCAGGCCGAGGAGCAACGCCACCGCCCCCGGGATGAGGAAGAGCCATCGCGGGCTGAAGATGAGGAGGAACCGGAGGTGACGCCAGCCGTCGCGCCAGCTGCGCAGGTGCGGCGGCCGGCTGCGGCCGTCCTTGTCGAGGGTGGTCGGCACCTCGGCCACCCGCAGACCGCCGAGGGTCGACTTCACGACGACCTCGCTCGCGAACTCCATGCCCGTGGTCTGCAGGTGGAGGTCGAGGATGGCGCGGCGGTCGAAGCCGCGGAGGCCGCAGTGGAAGTCGCCGATCGGCGAGCGGAAGAGCACGCGGCCGATCAGGGACAGCACGGGGTTGCCGAGGTACTTGTGCAGCGGGGGCATCGCGCCCTCGGCGATTCCCCCTTTGAACCGGTTGCCCATCACGAGCTGGTCGCCCGCCCGGAGCCGCTGGACGAACGCGTCGAGCCTGGAGAAGTCGTAGCTGTCGTCGGCGTCGCCCATGATCACGTAGGTGCCGCGCGCGGCTTCGATGCCGCCCATCAGGGCGCTGCCGTACCCCTTCGCGGGCACGTCCACCACCCGGGCACCGTGCGCGCGCGCGATGTCCTGCGACCCGTCGGTCGAGCCGTTGTCGGCGACGATCACCTCGCCCGCGACGCCGCTGCGCGCGAGGTATCCGTTCGCCTTGTCGATGCACGTCGCGAGGGTCTCGGCCTCGTCGAGGCACGGCATCACGATCGACAGCTCGATCGTGTCGGTTGCAGCGGGCATGCAGGGGTCCTGTCGATACGGGCGAAGGCCACTACATCGTACAGAATGAGTCATCGTGGACCTGGGACTCGTGGTGTCGACGATCGGCCGGATCGAACGGCTCGAACGACTCCTCGCGTCGCTCGACGGCAGGCTCGTCGCCGGCGACGAACTGGTCGTCGTCGCCCAGGCTGAACTCGCCGCGATCGAGCGGCTCGTGGCCGGCTTCGATCGAGGTGCGGGTCGCGTGGTCGTGACCACGTCCGAGCCCGGCGCCGCCCGCGGCCGCAACCGGGGCGTGGCCGAACTGCGCGGGGCCGATCCGCTCCTCGTGTTCCCGAACGACTCCACCTGGTTCCCGCCCGGTTCGCTGGAGGCCCTCCGCGACCTCCCCGCGGGATTCGAGGCCGGCGCCATGACCGTCGTCGACGAGCACGGTCCCAAGTTCGAGCTCCCCGACGCCGGCACGCCGCTCGACCGGTGGAACGCCTGGAACGTCATCGAGATGGGCCTCCTCGTCCGCCGTCGCGTGTTCGATGCGATCGGCGGATTCGACCCGGACCTCGGCACCGGGGCGACCACGCCGTGGCAGGCGGGCGAGGCCACCGACCTGCTGCTCCGGCTCGCGGACCGGCGGCCCGACCTCGCCGCGGCGTTCGCCTGGCTGCCGGGCGACGTCGCGGTCGGCGGCATCGCCGACGCGTACGGCCTCGATCGCACGTCGCGCCGCCACAAGCTGCGCGCCTACGGTCGCGGCCTCGGCCTCGTGGTCACGCGCTGGCGGTACCCGCTCGCGTGGCGGGTCGCGTTCATCGGCGGCGGCCTCGCGTTCGGGCTCCGGCATCGCGGGTACGGACCGCTCGACGGATGGTGGGTGTTCCTCGGCCGGCTCGAGGGCGCACTCGGACGTCCGCTCGGCCGGCCCGTGCGCGTGGCGGCGGTGGAGCGATGAGCCTCGAGAGCCCCGCGCCCATGCGGCTGCGACGCGCGACGATGAGCGCCATCACGCTCCTCGGCGGCGTCTCGCTCGCGGTCATCCCCGCGGCGACCGTCTCGATCGCCTCGCGCCTCTTCACGCCCGCCGAGCAGGGCGCCATCGCGGTCGCCGTCACCGTCGCGACGTTCGCCGGCCAGCTGGCCTTCGCGGTCATCGTGGAGTCGCGGCTGAGCTCGGCCGGCACGGCCCGCCGGGTCGTGTTCCCGCTGTGGCTCGCCGCGGCATCCGTCATCGCGGGGCTCGCGATCGTGCTGGCGGGGCCCAACGTGGTCACCCTGTGCATCGGCCTGCCCGTGCTCGTCGCGGCCCTCGAGGTCGGCCGCGGCGTGTCGGTCGCCGAACGCCTCGACGTCCGCGAGATCTGGGCGTCGCTGCTGGTCGGGCTCGGTGCGCTCGCCGGCGTGCTGGCGGGGTTCGCCGGCCAGGCGTGGGCGCTCGTCCCGCTCGTCGCGGGGATCGTCGCCGCCACGGTGGTCCGCTGCCTCCCGGTCGAGCATCGCGCGAGCCGGCCCGAGCCGCGCGTCATGGGCTGGGTCATCGCGGACACGGCGATCACCGGTTCGGTGTACCCGCTGCTCAACTCGATGATCCTGGCGTTCATCGGCCCGCAGGAGGCCGTGCTCTTCGCGGCGATCTCCACGGTCTCGGGGCTGCTCGCGATCCCGCTGAACTTCATGCGGCTGCGACTGCTGAAGGAGCACTCCACGCTCGACATCGTCGTGTCGGGCGCCGCCGTGGTGGGCGCCGTCGCGGCGCTGCTCGTCGCCGAGGCCCTGGGGGTCTTCGACTTCCTGTTCGGCGAGGCGTGGTCGACGTCCGCCACGCTGGTCCCCCTCCTCGTGGCCTGCGCGTGGCGCGCGGCCTCCCTCGCCACGACCATCCCGTTCGCCGCCCTGCGGCGACGCGGCGAGGTCGCGCTGGTGACCTGGCTCCGCGCCGCCGTGTCGGTCCTGACGTTCGGGCTCGCCGCGGCCGGGCTCGCGACGGGCGAGCTCGCGGCGGTGTTCGCCGGCCTGCTCGTCGCCGAACTGCTCTCGGCGCTGGTGTACGAAGCGGCGCGACGACGGCGCGTGGCGGCGGTCGAACGCGCCGCGCGCGACGCGGACGGGTCCGGCGCATGAGCGCCGGCGCGATCCGGCGGCGTCGCGTCCTCGTCGACCTGGTGTTCTACACCGGGACCAAGGGCGGCATGGAGTCGTACGCGCGCGAGGTGTACTCGCGACTCGACGCCGCCGACCCCGAGCTGGAGTACGTGGGGCTCGCCTCGTCCGAGCTCGCGGCCGCCGGAGCGCCGTGGTTCCCGGGGCGCCTCGTCGATTCGGGCGTGCGCGGGGACGACCGGGTCGCGTGGGCGCGATCCGAGCTGTTCGGCGTGGCCCGCGCCGCACGACGGATCGCCGCCGACGTCGTCCACTGCCCGGCCAACTTCGGCCCGCTCCGTTCGAGCGTCCCCGTCCTGCTGACGGTGCACGACCTGCTCGCGTTCCGGCATCCCGAGTACGTCCCGGGCGCCTATTCGCGCATCCTCCGCATCATGATCCGCGCGGCGGCGCGGAACGCCACGCGCGTGCTCACGGTGAGCCGGGCGTCGCGGGACGACATCGTGCACCACCTCGGCGTCCCGGCCGGTCGCGTCACGGTGACGCCCCTCGCGGGGTCCGATCCCCCGTCCGGGCTCCGGCCGGCACGGCGCGACGACCTGCTGCTCGCGGTGGGCAACCGGATGCCCCACAAGGGGTTCGAGACGCTGCTCGTCGCCCTCGCGCGCATCGAGCCCGTCCGGCGTCCGCGCCTCGTGATCACGGGCGGCCACGGCGACGACCCGCTCGCGCCCGTCGT
>DASTQT010000245.1:0-3771 GCA_035761605.1 Agromyces sp.
GCCGGCACCAGCTCGAGGCGAGCCTCGACCCGGTACCCGAGGGCGCCGCCCGGCTCGCCGAGCGCATCGGCCTCGGGTTCGTGCTCCGCGACCTGGGGCGGCGGCGCCTGGGCGTCGAGGTCACGACGCTCGACGGTCGTCATCACGGCACGATCGACCGCGTCGCACGAGACCACCTCGACCTCGCGCTGCACGAGCCGGGCGCCCCGCGACGAGAACGCGACGTGCACGGCTACCGCATGGTGCCGTTCGAGCGCCTCGTGCTCGTCTCGTTCCGATGACCCGCTAGTCGAGCACCGGGCGGATGCCGCCGGCTCGCGCCCCCGAGAGCTCGATGACGTTCGCGAACTCGCCCTGATGCCACGCAGAGTACCGTCGGGTCGCCTCGTACTGGTCGTCGATCCACACCTCGAGCTGCGTGCGCTCGATGCGCCACGGCCCGCGTTCGCCGACGCGGATCGCGGGCAGCTCGCCCGAGCGGATGAGGTCGTGCACGGCCTCGACGTCGACGGCCAGCACCTCCGCCGCGTCGGCGACGGTGAGGAAGCGGCCGATCGCGTCGCCCGGACCGTGTTGGATCATCACTCGATTATCGGCCCGGGCGATCCGCCCGGACTGCGATGTGGATAACTTCACGGCGTCCTCTCGGAGTCGCGCCACCATGGATCGCGGCAGGCCACGAGAGGAGACCATGATGGCGGTTCGGAGTGCGCGACGCGATCGCGGGGGAGCGCGGCTCGACCCGCGGCTCGTCATCGGCGTCGCACTCGTGGCCGGTTCCGCGCTCGGCGTCTGGGCGCTCGTCGACGCGCTCGACGACTCGACCGAGGTCCTGGTCGCCCCCGACACGCTCACGCCCGGCACGCGGATCGGCGCGACCGACCTGCGGGTCGAGTCCGTGCGGCTCGGCGCGCTCGCCGACGGCTACGTGCTGCCGGCCGACGTGCCCGACGAGGGGCTCGTGGTCGTGCGGACCGTCCGCGCGGGCGAACTGCTGCCCGCGGCATCCGTCGCCGACCGCGACACGGCCGGCCTCGCGACCGTGGTCGTGCCGAGCCGCGGACCGCTGGCGGGCGAGATCGCGCCCGGTGCGGTCGTCGACGTGTGGAGCGCCGGCGAGCTCGAACGCGGCGCAGTCGAGCCGCCGGCCGTGCTCGTGTCGGGCGCCCAGGTCGCCGCCGTCGTCGAGTCGGAGGGCATGATGGCCTCCGACGGCCCGAGCGTCGAGCTGCTGATCCCGCGCGACCGTACCGCCGCCATGCTCGAAGCGCTCGCGTCGGGCGACGCGATCGACCTGGTCCCCGCACGACTTCCCGGCGACGGCTGATGGCGCGGCTCGCGTTCGCGCTCGATCCCGCCGTCGAGGACCGCATCCTCGCCGACCTGGTCGAGGCCGGGCACACGATCGTCGCGCGGCTCGTCGGCTGGCGCGACGTCCTCGACGGACTCGACGTGCTCGCCCCCGACGTGGTCGTCGTCGGCGCCGGACGCTCGACGCTCACGGCCGAGCTGCTGACGGCGTGCGACCTGCGCGGCATCCGCGTCATCGCCCTCGCCGACACCGACCACGACCGCGCCCAGGCGAACCGGCTCGGCCTGCATGAGGTGCTCGACGCCCTCGCCGACGTCCGCGAGCTCGAGGCGCTCGTCTCCGGGGGGGTCCCGGTGCCGTCGCGGCTCGGCGATGGCGGCGATGCCGGGCGGCCGCCGATCGGCGCGTCCGGCCTCATCGCCGTCTGGGGTCCCGCGGGCGCACCGGGCCGTACGACCGCGGCGGTCAACATGGCGGCCGAGCTCGCGGCATCCGGCCACCTCGTCGCGCTCGTCGACGCCGATCCGTACGGCGGCGCGATCGCACCGGCGCTCGGGCTGCTCGACGAGGCCCCCGGCTTCGCCTCGGCGTGCCGGCTCGCCGGATCCGGTGCGCTCGACCGCGCCGAGCTCGAGCGGATCGCACAGCGCTACTCGTCGCCGCGCGCGTCGTTCGACGTCTTCACGGGACTCGTCGGCCCGAGCCGCTGGCCCGAGCTCGCGCACGACCGGGTCACGGCCGCGCTGCAGGCGATGCGCGCGCGGTTCGAGTACGTCGTCGTCGACACCGGCTTCAGCCTCGAGCGCGACGAGGAACTCACGAGCGACGCCTTCGCGCCGCGGCGCAACGCCGCGACGTTCGCGGCGCTCGCATCGGCCGACCGCGTGATCGCGATCGGGCTGGCCGACCCGGTCGGGCTGTCGCGGCTGCTCCGCGGCCATGCCGAGCTCGTCGACCTCGTCGATGCCGAGCGCATCGACGTGCTCGTCAACCGGGTCCGCACGAGCGCCCTCGGCATCGACGCGCACGCGCAGGTCCGCCAGACCCTGCGCCGGTTCGCGGGCCTCGCCGACGCCACGCTCCTTCCTCACGACGGCCGGGCGTCGGATGCCGCGATCCTCACCGCTCGCACGCTCCGCGACGCTGCCGCGCGCTCGCCCCTTCGCGCCGCGTTCCGGCAGTACGTCGACGCACGCATCCTGCCCGAACCCGAGCCGCGCGGTCGTCGCGCGCCGCTCGGCGCATGGCGCCGCCGCGCCGCGGCCGCCTGACGACGGCGGGCTCGGCCCGGGCACGGCGGGGCGCGCGATGGTCGCTACGCTGGACGGGTGTCGACCCTCAGTGACCTCGTCCTCGCCCAGGGGCGCAGCAGCCAGGCCGACGTCGACTGGCTGCACATGCTCGTCGGCGACCTGCAGCTGCTCGCCGACCTCGCCTTCGCCGACATCGTGCTGTGGGTGCCATCCGGCGACGACGACTTCGTCGCGGTCGCGCACTCGCGCCCCTCGAGCGCGGCGACGCTGTTCTACCGCGACTTCGTCGGCCAGGCGATCCGCGCCGAGTGGCGAGGGCTCGTCTCCGAGGCGTTCACGAGCCGGCAGATCGTCGACTCGTCGGCGCCCGACTGGTACGAGGAGATGCCCACGCGCGTGCGCTCCGTGCCGGTCATGCGCCGCCTCTCGGTCACGGGCACCGAGCTCGCGCCCGAGCCCGTCGCGGTCATCACGCGGCACACGAACCTGGGTTCGACACGCACGCCGAGCCGGCAGGAGCTGACCTTCAACGACTGCGCGGGCGAGCTGTTCCAGATGATCGCGTCGGGCGACTTCCCCGACCTCGGGGCGCCCACGGGTCCCCGTCGCGGCGCTCCGCGCGCCTCCGACGGCCTCATCCGACTCGACGTCGACGGCATCACGACGTTCGCGAGTCCCAACGCGCTCTCGGCGTTCAACCGCATGGGCTTCGACGACGAGCTCGAGGGGCAGTCCCTGGCGGATGTCGCATCGCGACTGCTCTCGGGCAAGCTCGTCGTCGACGAGTCGCTTCCTCTGGTGGTCACGGGGCGTGCTCCGTGGCGCACCGACGTGGAGTCGCGCGGGGTGACCGTGTCGCTGCGCGCCATCCCGATCCGCCGCCGCGGCGAGCGCACCGGCGCGATCGTGCTGACCCGCGACGTGACCGAGCTGCGCCACCAGGAGCAGGAGCTCATCACCAAGGATGCGACCATCCGCGAGATCCACCACCGGGTCAAGAACAACCTGCAGACCGTCGCCTCGCTCCTGCGCATCCAGGCCCGTCGCTCGCACTCCGACGAAGCGCGCGAGGCCCTGACGCAGGCGATGCGGCGGGTGGCGGCGATCGCGGTCGTGCACGACACCCTCTCGGAGGGGCTGTCGCAGACGGTCGACTTCGACAACGTCTTCGACCGGGTGCTCAAACTGGTGGCCGAGGTCGCGGCG
>DASTQT010000246.1:0-2448 GCA_035761605.1 Agromyces sp.
TGCCGGTGGCGTGGGTCGTGATCGCGTCGACGAAGGATGCCTCGGAGCTCTTCTCGACGTTCACCTTCGCACCGTCGACGCACCTCTGGGACAACATCGTCGCGCTCACCGACTACCGCGACGGCCTCTACTGGCGCTGGATGCTGAACACCGCGCTGTACGCCGGAGTCGGTGCGATCGTGTCGACGTACGTCTCGGCGCTCTCGGGCTTTGCGCTCGCGAAGTACGTGTTCCCCGGCAAGGGCGTCGTGTTCAAGGTGCTGCTCATGGGCGTGCTCGTGCCCGGCGTCATCCTCGCCATCCCGCAGTACCTGCTGCTCGCCCAGGCCGGACTCACGAACACGTACTGGTCGGTGCTGCTGCCGCAGCTGATCAGCCCGTACGGCATCTACCTCGCCCGCATCTACGCGGCGGCGGCCGTGCCGACCGACGTCGTCGAGTCGGCCCGCACCGAGGGCGCTCGCGAGCTGTTCATCTTCCACCGCATCGCCCTGCCGATGATGGGGCCCGGGCTCGTGACGATCTTCCTGTTCCAGTTCGTCGCCGTCTGGAACAACTTCATGCTGCCGTACATCATGCTCGGCAACGACGAGCTGTTCCCGATCACGGTGGGCCTCCACGGCCTGCTCAACCAGGGTGCGTCGCTGCCGGCGATGTACACGCTCGTGATCACGGGCGCGCTGCTGTCGGTCGTGCCGCTCATCGTGCTGTTCCTCGTGCTGCAGCGGTATTGGCGAGTCGACCTCGCCGCGGGCGCCGTGAAGGCGTGAGCCGCGCCCGTCCCTCCTACACTGGCCACGTGACCGAGCACGCCCCGCGCAAGCGGCCCACGATCGAGGATGTCGCCCGCGAGTCGGGCGTCTCCCGGGGCACCGTGTCGCGCGTGCTCAACGGCGGGCACTGGGTCAGCGACGAGGCGCGCGTCGCCGTCGAACGCGCCATCAAGAAGACCGGGTACCGGATCAACCCGCACGCGAGGAACCTCGCCACGGCCCGGGCGAACTCGATCGCGTTCCTGCTCACCGAGTCGCAGGACCGGCTCTTCGAGGACCCCAACTTCTCCACGCTCATGCGCGGGGCCGCCGACGCGCTCGCGGAACGCGACCTCCCGCTCGTGCTGCTCATGGCGGGGTCCGACGACGAGCAGCGTCGCGCGACCGACTTCATCATGGCCGGACACGTCGACGGCGCGCTGCTGGTGTCGTCGCATCGCGGGCGCGAGGGGTTCCTCAAGACGCTCGTCGATGCCGAGGTGCCGGTGATCTCGTGCGGGATCCCGCTCGGGTACGAGCGGCGCATCGGGTACGTGGCGGCCGACGACCTGGATGGCGCGCGCGACATCGTGGCATACCTGCGGGATGTCGCCGGGCGGTCGCGGATCGCGACGATCACCGGGCCGCAGGACACCTCGGGCGGACTCGGACGGCTCGAGGGATACCGGGCGGAGCTCGGGGCGGCGTACGACCAGCGGCTCGTGGAGGCGGGGGACTACTCGCGGGCATCGGGGATCCGGGCGATGGAGGAGTTGCTCGCGCGTGCGCCCGACCTCGATGCGGTGTTCGTCGCGAACGACATGATGGCGGCCGGGGCGCTCGACGTGCTGCGGGCTGCCGGGCGGCGTGTGCCCGAGGATGTCGCGGTGGCCGGGTTCGACGACGCACCCATCGCGACGCGCGTCTCGCCCGAGCTGACGACCATGCGCCAGCCGTTCGAGCGCATCGCGCACGAGATGGTGCGGATGCTCCTCGACGTGATCGAGGGGCGGCCGGCGGCGCGGATGACGCTGCCGACGGAGCTCGTCCGGCGCGAGTCGGCGTAGCGACGGGTGACCGTCAGGTCCGATTCCCGCTGGTGGAACGGGCGCGGCGACGCGCGATCGCGGCGAGGATGGGAGCATGTCCCGTCGTCATGCCGCGGTGCCGACCCCGCTCGGCGACCTGCTGGTGGTCGCCGACGCGGAGGCGCTGGTCGGCGTGTACTTCCCCGGGCACTGGCATCCGCCGGCCGTCGGCTCGATCGGGGTCGAGGTCGACCGGCGAGCCGATGCGCTGATCACGCGGCTCGGCGTCGAGCTCGGCGAGTACCTCGACGGCGGGCGTCGCGAGTTCGACCTGCCGCTCGCACCCGTCGGCGACGAGTTCCAGCAGGCGGTGTGGAGGATGCTGCGCGGCATCCCGTACGGCGAGACGACGACCTACGGCACGCTCGCCGACCGGCTCGGCGACCGCCGGCTCGCGCGTCGCGTGGGCGGGGCGGTGGGGCGGAACCCGCTGAGCATCCTCGTGCCGTGCCATCGGGTGGTCGGGGCCGACGGGTCCCTGACGGGGTACGCCGGCGGGCTCGAGCGGAAGCGGACGCTGCTGGAGCTGGAGGGCGCCGCGGTCGTCGCCCAGGGGCGGTTGTTCTGAGCCGCCCCGTCCGCCGCCGTCCCATCCGTGCCCCGGCATA
>DASTQT010000247.1:0-2572 GCA_035761605.1 Agromyces sp.
TCGGGCGCGTCGGTGCACCTCTACGGCTCCGAGTGGATCACGATCGACGACTTCGAGAGCCCGCTGCTGTGGGCCCTGCTCGACGAGGCCGGCCGGCTCGGCATCGCGCTCGCCGGGTCGGATGCCACGCCCGACGTGATCCTGCGCGCGAGCGCGGCGATCGGGCTCGACGCGGCCGCGAACGGCGACGGGCTCGAGCTCACCCCGACCCTCACGCTCGACGACGACGGCCACCCGCTCGTGCATGCGCGCGCCGTCGCGGGGCACGGCGTCTATCGGTTCGACTTCGACGCCGGGCTCATCGAGCTCGCGCCCATCGCGGGCGGGCGCATCCCCCCGGCCCAGCAGGCTCTGCTCGCGGCACCCGGGCCCGTGCACGTACCCGCGCCCGAGGTGCCCGAGTTCCTCGCGTCGCACTTCCACGCGCTCGCGCGATCGCTCGTCGTGACCAGTCGCGACGGCAGCTTCGCGCCGCCGCCGATGCCGCCCGCGACGCTCGTGCTCGACGCGCGCTTCGAACCCGGCGACGTGCTGCGTCTAGCGTGGCGCTGGGAGCACGCCGACGGACGCACGAGCCCGGTCGAGCCATCCGCCGCGCTCGACGACCCCGAACTCGACGACGACCTGCTCGCGCGCGTCGCCGACGAGCTCGGCTGGGTGCCGCTCGAGGCGGTCGTGCTTCGCGGCGTCGACGCGGCGCAGTTCACGGCCGAGCGGATGCCGCGGCTCGAGGCGCTCGCGTCGCGCGGCTCGTTCCGAATCGACGTGCGCGGCGAACGCCCCGACTACCGCGAGGCGACCGCGCGCCCCGAGGTGCGCGTCACCGCGGTCGAGTCCGATCAGGCCGACTGGTTCGACCTCGGCGTCGTGATCACCGTCGACGGCAAGTCCGTGCCGTTCATGCGACTCTTCCGCGCGCTCGCCAAGGGCCGGAAGCGGATGCTGCTCGTCGACAAGTCGTACCTGTCGCTCACGCAACCCGTGTTCGCCGAGTTGCGCGAGCTCATCGAGGAGGCCGGCGACCTCGCGGAGTGGGAGACCGGGCGGCTGCCGATGCACCGGAGTCGCACGAGCCTGTGGGCCGACTTCGAAGACCTGGCGGATGTCGCCGAGCCCGCCGTGTCGTGGCGTGCGACGGTCGCCGCGCTGGAGGACGGGCGTGTCGACGAGTTGCCGCCGCCCGACGGCCTCGCACTGCCGCTCCGGCCGTACCAGCTCGCCGGGTTCCGCTGGCTCGCGTACCTCTGGGCGAACCGCCTCGGCGGCGTGCTCGCCGACGACATGGGCCTCGGCAAGACGGTGCAGTGCCTCGCGCTGATCCAGCACGCGGCTTCCGGCGGTCGGATAGCACCGGCCGAAGGTCGGAGCGTATCGAGACCGGTGCACGTGAGGGGTCTCGATACGCGCTCGACTCCGTCGAGTGCTCCTCGACCACCGGACGGGGAGCGCCGGCCGTTCCTCGTCGTCGCGCCGACCTCGGTCGCGTCGAACTGGGTGCGCGAGGCGGCCCGGTTCACGCCCGGTCTCCGCGTGGCATCCGTCACGGGCACTCAGGCGACGCAGCGACGCAACCTCGCCGACGTCGCCGCCGGCGCCGACCTCGTCGTCACGACGTACGCGGTGCTCCGCCTCGAGGCCGACGCGTTCGCCGCGCTCGAGTGGGGCGGGCTCATCCTCGACGAGGCGCAGTTCGTGAAGAACCCGGCGACGAAGGTGCACGACGCGGCACGCGCCATCCGTGCGCCCTTCCGCCTCGCGGTCACGGGCACGCCGCTCGAGAACCACGTCGGCGAGTTGTGGGCGATCCTGCGCATCGTCGCGCCCGGGTTGTTCCCGTCGCGTCGCGCGTTCGACGAACGGTACCGGCGCCCCATCGAGGACGACCGCAACGCCGAACGTCTCGAGCGCCTGCGGCGACGCATCCGCCCGCTCCTGCTGCGTCGCACGAAGGAGGCGGTCGCGCCCGAACTGCCGCCCAAGCAGGAGCAGGTGCTCGAGGTCGAGCTCGCCCCCGAGCACCGCCGCCTCTACGACGTGGTGCTGCAGCGCGAGCGGCAGAAGCTGCTCGGCCTCGTCGACGACCTCGACCGGCAGCGGTTCATCGTGTACCGCTCGCTCACCCTGCTGCGCATGCTCGCGCTCGACGCGTCGCTCATCGACGAGCGGCACGCGGGCATCCCGTCGGCGAAGCTCGACGCGCTGTTCGAGCAGCTCGACGACGTGCTCGCCGAGGGGCACCGGGCGCTCGTGTTCAGCCAGTTCACGTCGTTCCTCGGCCGGGTCGCGGGCAGGCTGGATGCCGCGGGCGTGCCGTACGCGTACCTCGACGGGTCGACGCCGGCCCGCGCGCGCGACGAGCAGATCGCGCGGTTCCGCGCGGGCGAGGCATCCGTCTTCTGCATCAGCCTCAAGGCCGGCGGGTTCGGGCTCAACCTCACCGAGGCCGACTACGTGTTCCTGCTCGACCCGTGGTGGAATCCGGCGGCGGAGGCGCAGGCGATCGACCGGGCGCATCGGATCGGGCAGACGAGATCCGTGATGGCGGTGCGGCTCGTCGCGAAGGACACGGTGG
>DASTQT010000248.1:0-5638 GCA_035761605.1 Agromyces sp.
CCGGCGACGACCGCGAGGATCGTCGCGAACGCGACCGCCGAGATGACGCCGAGCAGGAGCGGGCCGCCGAGCGCGAACGCGAGCAGCGGAGCCGCCGAGTTCGGGCCGCCGGGCGCCGCGGCGATGACCTCGGGGCCGACGAGGGCCGCCGCGCCGTAGCCGAGCACGAGCGTGAACACGTAGAAGATGCCGATCAGCCAGATCGCCCAGACGACCGACTTGCGGGCCTCCTTGGCCGTGGGGACCGTGTAGAAGCGCATGAGCACGTGCGGCAGGGCCGCCGTGCCGAGCACCAGAGCGAGGCCGAGCGAGACGAAGTCGACCTTCGCGATCTCGGAGACGCCGTACTTCAGGCCCGGGTCGAGGATCGCCGGGTTCTCGGTGACCTCGACGGCGCGGTCGAGCAGCGCCGAGAAGTCGAAGCCGTGCAGCGCGAGGACCCAGACCGTCATGATGCCGGCGCCCGCGATGAGCAGCACCGCCTTGATGATCTGCACCCACGTGGTGCCCTTCATGCCGCCGACGAGCACGTAGAGGATCATGAGCCCGCCGACGACCGTGATCACCACGGCCTGGCCGACCTGGTCGCCGATGCCGAGCAGCAGGGACACGAGGCCGCCCGCACCCGCCATCTGCGCGAGCAGGTAGAAGAAGCACACGACGAGCGTGGTCGTCGCCGCGGCGATGCGCACCGGGCGCTGCTTGAGGCGGAACGACAGCACGTCGGCCATCGTGAACTTGCCGGTGTTGCGCAGCAGTTCGGCGACGAGCAGGAGCGCGACGAGCCAGGCGACCAGGAAGCCGATCGAGTAGAGGAAGCCGTCGTAGCCGGTCATCGCGATGGCGCCGACGATGCCGAGGAACGAGGCCGCCGACAGGTAGTCGCCCGCGATGGCCGAGCCGTTCTGGCCGCCGGTGAAGGAGCGACCGGCCGCGTAGTAGTCGGCCGCGGTCTTGTTGTTCCGGCTGGCGCGGAACACGATCACCATCGTGACGGCCACGAAGGCGCCGAAGATCGCGATGTTGAGCCAGGGCTCGCCGGGCGAGGTGGATGCCGCTTCGAACCTGAACATCAGCGCGCCACCTCCTCGTCGGCCGCGTCGAGGAAGACGCCGGTCTCGATCTCGTCGCGGATGCGCTCGGCCTTCGGGTCGAGGTTCTTGTTGGCGAAGTGGACGTACCACATCGTCACCGCGAAGGTCGTGACGACCTGCGCGAGGCCGAGGAGCATGGCCACGTTGATGCTGCCGAACACTCGCGTCGACATGAAGTCGACCGCGTATACGGCGAGCAGGACGTAGGCCAGGTACCAGGCCAGGCACGCGCCGAGCACGGGGAAGACGAAGCTCCGGTGCGTTCGGCGGAGCTCCTGGAATTCTTGCGATTGCTGCACTGCGGGATAGTCGACGTGGCTCAGGTCGACGTCCGCGCTCAGGGCCTCGTTGCCCATGGCGTCTCTCCTTCGAGGGGATGCGGCGGGGCCGGGGCCCGCGTCGCTGCGGTCGCGATTCGACCATGCTGGCGAACCGGATGTCGCGCCGGGGGCGCCGACCGTTCGTCGTCGGTGAACGGCGCGGACGGTGCGCCGAACGGCGGAGCGCCACGACGAACGACGGGTACTGTGACGTGCATGCCCGAGTCGATGCTGCTCGTCGCCGCCGCCGGCGTCGTGGCGGGTGCGCTCGCGGTGGGCGTGGTGGTGCTGCTTCGCCGGCTCGTCGTGCAGTCGCGCGAGCTCGGCACCGACGCGGAGCAGGCGACGTACCAGACGCTGCATCTCGCGTCGCGGGCCGCGAAGCACCTGCGCGGCGACATGACCGAGACGGATGCCGCGCGGGCCGCGAAGCAGCTCCGGGCGCTGCTCGGCGCCGACACGCTCGCGCTCGTGTTCGCGGGCGGGCCGGTCGCGGTCGACGGCGACGAGACGCTGGTCGCCGCAGCCGAGCGGCTGGCCGACGAGGCCGTGGCGTCGGGCCGGCCGCAGGTCGAGCGCCGGGTGCCGGCGCCGTCGGGCGAGACGGATGCCGCGGCCGCGCCGATCCGCGCCGGCGACGAGGTCGTCGGGGCCGTCGTCGCGTTCGCGCCGCGCGTCCGCGCGGGCCTGGTGCGCGCCACGGGCGAGGTCGCGGAGTGGGTCGCGGCGCAGGTCGAGCTCGGCGAGCTCGATGCATCCCGTGCCGCCCTCGCCGAGCTCGAGGTGCGCGCGCTGCGGGCGCAGATCAGCCCGCACTTCATCTACAACTCGCTCAACGCGATCGCGTCGTTCATCAACACCGACCCGGCGAAGGCGCGCGACCTGGTGCTCGAGTTCGCCGACTTCACGCGGTACTCGTTCCGTCGGCACGGTGACTTCACGACGGTCGCCGAGGAGCTCCGCTCGATCGACTCGTACCTGAAGCTCGAGCGCGCCCGGTTCGGCGACCGGCTGACGGTCACGCTGCAGGTCGCACCCGCGGTGCTCTCGACGGTGATCCCGTTCCTGTCGATCCAGCCGCTCGTCGAGAACGCGGTCCGGCACGGGCTCGAGGCGAAGGAGCGCGGCGGCCGCATCACCATCACCGCCGAGGATTCCGGCGCGTTCGCCGAGATCACGGTCGAGGACGACGGCGTCGGCATCGACCCCGAGCGGCTCGCCGACGTGCTCGCGGGCGGGAGGCCGGGCGAGCACGTCGGCCTCCGCAACGTCGACGCCCGGCTGCGGCAGGTGTACGGCGACGAGCACGGCCTCGTCGTCGAGACGAACGTGGGCGCGGGCACGCTCGTGCGGATGCGCGTGCCGAAGTCGCAGCCCGGCCGCTCCGTGGCATCCGTCGACGACGCCGATGGGAGACTGGTGCCGTGATCTCGGTCCTCATCGCCGACGACGAGCAGCCCGCCGTGGACGAGTTGGCGTTCCTGCTCGGCCAAGACCCGCGGATCGGCACGATCCACCGAGCGACCTCCGGCTCCGAGGCGATCCGGATCCTCACGCGCGAACCCGTCGACGCCGCGTTCCTCGACATCCACATGCCCGGCCTCTCGGGCTTCGACCTCGCCCGCGCGCTGCAGCGCTTCGAGCACAAGCCCGCGTTCGTGTTCGTGACGGCCGACGAGGAGGGCGCGCTCGAGGCGTTCGACCTCGCCGCGGTCGACTACCTGCTGAAGCCCGTGCGAACCGAGCGGCTGCAGCGGTCGGTCGCGCGCATCGTCGAGGCGATCCGGCAGGCGCAGCCGGGGGCGACGGATGCCGCGACCGCGCGTCCCGAGATGATCGCCGTGACGCTCGGCGCGACCACCCGCATGATCCGGCGCGACGACGTCAGGTACGTGCAGGCGCAGGGCGACTACGCGCGCCTGCACACCGACGAGGCGAGCTACCTCGTTCGCGTGCCGATATCCGACCTCGAACGCCAGTGGGCGGATGCCGGCTTCGTGCGCGTGCACCGGTCGTACCTCGTCGCGCTCCCCCACGTCACGCGCGTGCGGCTCGGCGGCGAACGCCCGACCGTCGTCGTCGGCCAGGCCGAGCTGCCCGTGAGCCGGCGACTCCTCCCGGCACTGCGCGAGCGCCTCGAGGCCGCGACCCCACGGGCGCGCCCGTGACCCACGACGCTCCCGACCCCGCCGGTGGTCGAGTCGGACGCGAAGCGCCCGTATCGAGACCCCCCGTCGCCGACGGCCCCGGCCCGGGCCTCGAGACCCCGGCTTCGCCGGCTCCTCGACACGCACAGGCACCGGAGCGGGTGCGGGTGACGGCGCCGCGCACCGGCGCCGTCGCGGCATCCGCTCGTCGCTCGATCGCACGCGGACGCGGGCCCGTCGGCCCCGGACCGACGAGCGATGTCGAAGCCGTCTACGTGCGCTCGCTGATCCGCTCGCAGCTGCGGCTCGCGATCGTGTGCGCGGTCGCGTTCGTCGTCGCGACCGCCGTCTACGCGATCGCCGTCGCGCTCCTGCCCGCGCTCGACGAGACGTTCGTCGCGGGCGTCCCGGTCTCGTGGCTGCTGCTCGGCCTCGGCGTGTACCCGCTCGCGATCACCGTCGCCGCGTTGTACGTGCGCGCCGCGACCCGGAACGAGGCGCGCTACCGCTCGCTCGCGGAGGACGCGTGAACCCCGCGATCGGGTACGCGGCGATCGCCACGGTCGCCGTGGCATCCGTGCTCATCGGCGTCTACGGCCTGCGGATCTCGCGCACGACGAGCGACTTCTACGTCGCGAGCCGCACGGTGCGGCCGTGGTGGAACGCGTCGGCCATCGGCGGCGAGTACCTCTCGGCGGCGTCGTTCCTCGGCATCGCCGGGCTGATCCTGCTGACGGGCGCGTCGGCGCTGTGGTTCCCGATCGGCTACACGGCCGGCTACCTGATGCTGCTGCTGTTCGTCGCGGCGCCGCTGCGGCGCTCGGGCGCGTACACGATCCCCGACTTCACCGAAGCGCGGCTCGAGTCGCCCGCGGTGCGGCGCGTCACGAGCGTGCTGGTCGTGGTGATCGGATGGCTCTACATCGTGCCGCAGCTGCAGGGCGCCGCCCTCACGGTGCGCATCACGACGGGCCTGCCGAGCTGGGCCGGGTCGGTCGCGGTCGCGGTGCTCGTCGCGGTCGTCGTGGCGGCGGGCGGCATGCGCTCGATCACGTTCGTGCAGGCGTTCCAGTTCTGGCTGAAGCTCGCGGCGCTCGCGATCCCGGTCGTGGCGCTCCTGCTCGTGACCGGCGCGGTCGAGCCCGAGCTCGCACCCACGGCGGCGTTCCCCGCCGACGCCGGACCGGGCGCGCTCGAGGTGTACCGCACGGTCTCGCTCATGGTCGCGCTGCTGCTCGGCACGCTCGGGCTGCCGCACGTGCTCGTGCGGTTCTACACGAACCCGGACGGCCCGGCCGCGCGCCGCACGACGCTCATCGTGCTCGCGCTGCTCTCGGCGTTCTACCTCTTCCCCACGCTGTTCGGCCTGCTGGGCCGATCGTTCGCTCCCGACCTCGCGACGCCCGGGGACGCCGACGCGCTCGTGCTCGTGCTGCCCGACCGGCTCGTGCCCGGCGTCGCGGGCGACCTGCTCACGGCGCTCGTGATCGGCGGCGCGTTCGCGGCGTTCCTCTCGACGTCGTCGGGCCTCGTCGTCTCGGTCGCGGGCGTCATCTCGCAGGACCTGCTCGGCGGCAGCGTGCGCGGCTTCCGCATCGCGGCGTTCGCGTCGACCGCCGTGCCGCTCGTCGTCGCGCTCGCGACCGAGCCCGCGGGCCTCGCCGGCAGCGTCGGGCTCGTGTTCGCGTTCACCGCGTCGACGCTGTGCCCGGTGCTCATCCTCGGGATCTGGTGGCGCGGGCTCACCGCGCGCGGGGCGATCGCCGGCATGGGCACGGGCGCGCTGCTCTCGGGGGCGGCGATCCTCGGCGGGGCGCTCGTGGCGGCGTCGGCGCCCGCCATCCGCCCGCTCGTCGAACAGCCCGCGGCCTGGACGGTGCCGATCGCGGTGCTCGTGACGGTGCTCGTCTCGCGCGCCGACCGGCGCCACGTGCCGCGCGGCACCGACGCGTTCCTGGCGCGCCTGCACCTCCCGGAGCGCGACGGCGCCTGACGGCACTCGTGCCCGCGCTACTCGGCGTGCACGCGCCGCGCGAGCTCGACGGGCCGGTCGGCACGCTCGGCGAGGCGCTCCTCG
>DASTQT010000249.1:0-3042 GCA_035761605.1 Agromyces sp.
CCGACGGGCACCGAGATCGTCACGAGCTGCTTCCACGAGAGGGCCGTCGCTGCGACGAGCTCGACGAGCCCCTCCGCGGTCGGCAGTACGCCGGCGTGCGCACGGCTCGGCACGGCCACGGGGACGCCGAGCACCAGGAACGCGGCGGCGATGCCGCAGGCGACCGCCCAGGACGGCCACAGGTACGCGGCGCCGAGCAGGCCGACCGCGGCGCCGGCCGCGACGGCGACGAGCGCCGCGACCACGAACGCGCCGCTCTCGTACGTCGGCCACCACGGGATCATCGCCGCCAGGTGCATCCCGGCGACCATGGTCACCGTGACCCCGACCGACAGGGCGCTCTGGCCGCGGAGCCCACGCGGGCGCGTGCGCAGCATGCGCGCCGTCGTGCCCGGCGCGAGCCGGCGCGGGTCCGCGGGGCCGGTCATGCGACCGAGGCCGTCCTGGCGAGGATCGCCCGGAGGTCGTCGAGGTAGCCGATGTCGAACACGGACAGACCGCCGACGGTGCGAGCGCTCGCCTCGCCCTCGTCGGCGCAGCGCACCACGACGCCCGCCACGCCGAGCGGGAGCCGCGAGGCCGCGGCGCGGAGGTTGACGACGCTCCGGGCGCCGCCCGTGACCACGAACGCCAGGGACACCCCGGTCACCGTCTCGGCCGCCGCGCGCACGGTGTCGGCGAGCCCGGTCGCACGCTCGTCGACCTCGACGAGGCAGAGCGCATCGAGGAGGCGGTCCCGCGACGCCGTCGGCAGCTCGCGCATCGCGGCTCCGCGCGGCAGCGCCCGGCCGGCCCGCGACCGGTCGCCCCGCTCTGCGCCCGGTCTCGCACGCTCCGGCGTCGACCGCAGCGGGGCCGAGGTCACGAAGCTGAGGCTCCGGGCATCGCGGATGGCCCGCGCGCCGAGCGACGCGGCGGTGCTGACCGCGAGTTCGAAGTCGTCGGCGTCCTCGTAGGCGTCGGCGGCGAGGTCGAGGAGCACCATGAGCCGGCTGCGGCGCGTCTCCTCGAACTGGCGCACCATGAACGTGCCGGTCTTCGCCGAGCTGCGCCAGTGGATGTATCGGCGATCGTCGCCGGGCTGGTACTCGCGAAGCGCGTGGAAGGCGATGTCGCTCACGGTCAGGTCGCGGGTCGGCGTGCCCTCGAGGTCGCGCAGGAACCCGGTGCTGAGCGGCGAGACGGCGATCGTGCGGGGGTGCACGTGCAGCATCTGCACGCCCGACCAGACGATCTCGCGCCGCATGAGGCCGACCGGATCGGCGCGCACGGTGCGCACCGGACCGACGGGGACGACGCCGCGGCGCTCGGTCGGGATCGCCACGCGCTCGTCGACGGATCCGCCGCGCGGCAGCGCGGGGATCATGCGCGTGAGCACGCGCCGGCCCACGGGCAGTTCGAGGCGCGCACCCGAGAACCGCCGACGGCCCGGGTTGTGCGCGACGAGCCGCGCCTCGGCGGACTCGCCGACCGCGACCCGATCGACGGGCAGGGTGAGCTCGATGCTCCCCGCGCCGCGACCCGCGAGCCAGGCCGACGCGAGCGCGACGAGGAGGGCCAGCCCCCAGCCGATGGTGACGAGCTCGGTCCATCCCCATCCGTACCCGAGGATGAGCGAGGCGACCGCGCCGCCCACCGCGCCCCATCCGAGCGGCGTGACGACGCCGCGCACGGCGCCCGTCCAGCGATCGACGACGGATGCCGCGGCGCGGGCCGCCACGACGGCGCGCTCGATGACCACCGCGAGCAGGCCCTCCCTCGCGGCCTCCTCGGGGATCGTCGAACGCGTGTGGAAGGTCACCCGGCCTGCCTCGCGGACGGTGGCGGCGTCTCGATGAGCACCTGCGCGATGAGGTTCGACGCGGTGACCCCGTCGAACTCCGCCTCGGGGTCCAGGATGAGCCGGTGCGCGAGCACGGGTTCGGCGAGCGCCTTGACGTCGTCGGGCACGACGTAGTGCCGGCCACGACCGGCCGCGTGCGTCTTGGAGGCCCGCACCAGCGCGAGCGCGCCGCGGACGCTCACGCCGAGTCGGACCTCCTTGGCCGTGCGGGTCGCATCGACGAGCCTCGAGACGTAGTCGTGGATGGTCGGATCGACGTAGACCGTGCGCGCGAGCGCAGCCATCTCGACGATCTCGTCGGCGCGCAGCCGCGGCTCGACCTGCTGGTCGTGCGCCCGCTGGTCGGTGCCCTCGAGGATGCGGATCGTCGAGGCGTGGTCGGGGTACCCGATCGAGGTGCGCATCAGGAACCGGTCGAGCTGCGCCTCGGGGAGGCGGTACGTGCCGGCCTGCTCGACGGGGTTCTGGGTCGCGATGACCATGAAGGGGCGGTCGGCGCGGTGGGTCTGCCCGTCGACGGTGACCTGGCCCTCCTCCATGACCTCGAGCAGCGCCGACTGGGTCTTCGGGCTCGCGCGGTTGATCTCGTCGGCCAGCACGATGTTCGCGAAGACCGGGCCGGGATGGAACTCGAACGCCCCCGAGCGCTGGTCGTACACCGACACGCCGGTGATGTCGCCCGGCAGCAGGTCGGGAGTGAACTGGACCCGGTTGCTCGTGCCGGCGACCGACTGGGCCATGGCGCGGGCCAGCGAGGTCTTGCCCGTGCCCGGCACGTCCTCGAGCAGCAGGTGGCCCTCGGCGAAGAGGCACACGAGCGAGGTGGCGACCTGATCACGCTTGCCCTTGATCACGCGCTCGACGTTGTCGGCGATCTGGGCGAAGGTCTGCGCGAACCAGGTGGCCTGCTCCTGCGTGATGGTCATTCGGGGTGTCCTTCGTCGGTCGGTCGGTGCGCGGTGCCGGATGGTCAGGGCGCCGGCGGGCCGGTGCCGGGATCGCAGGATGCCGCGAATGCGGTGTCGGCGGGCGAGAGGCCCCAGCCCTGCGCGCTCCAGCTCACCGAGACGGTGATGCCCTCGACGCGGGTCGCGCCGACCGGCACAGCCCAGGTGTCCGCCGTGTGCGGGAGCACCGCGCCGGCGGCGTCGAAATAGCGCAGGCCGGCGTTGCCGAACGTGATCGCGGCCTTGGTGCCC
>DASTQT010000250.1:0-4603 GCA_035761605.1 Agromyces sp.
GAGGCTGCCGCTACAGCCCCTCCGTGAGCCGCTCGACGAGCGCGCGGTAGCGCTCGGCGGTCTGCTCGACGACCTCCCTCGGCAGCGTGGGCGGCGTCGACTGCGCCGAGCGGTCCCAGTTCGCGGCGAGCCAGTCGCGCACGATCTGCTTGTCGAAGCTCGCCATCCGCACCTGGGGCGTGGGGCCGGTGAGGTACGCCTCGAGGTCCCAGTAGCGGCTCGAGTCGCTCGTGAGCACCTCGTCGGCGAGCGTCACGATGCCCATCTCGCGGTCGGCGCCGAACTCGAACTTCGTGTCGGCGAGGATCAGCCCGCGTTCCTCGGCGACGGTGGAGGCGTGCTCGAACACCTCGAGCGAGATCGCCCGCAGCTGCTCGGCGACCGTGTCGCCGACGAGCTCGACCGTGCGCTCGTAGGTGATGTTCTCATCGTGCTGCCCGAGCGGCGCCTTCCACGCGGGCGTGTAGATCGGCTCGGGCAGGCGGTCGCCGTCGGCGAGGCCCTCGGGCAGCGGGATGCCGCCGATCGCCCCCGTCGCGACGTACTCCGTGTATCCGCTGCCGGTGAGGTAGCCGCGCACGACGCACTCGATCGGGAACATGTCGAGCGAACGGCACAGCATCGCGCGTTCGGCGACGTCGGCGGGGATCGGCGGCAGGTCGTAGCGGTCGTCCTCGGCGTAGGCGAGATGGTTGGGCACCTCGGGCAGCTGGTCGAACCACCACCGCGTGAGCGTCGTCAGCAGCGCGCCCTTGCCGGGGATCGCGGGTTCGAGCACGTGGTCGAACGCGCTCACGCGGTCGCTCGCGACGACGAGCACGACCGGCGAGATGCCGAGCGGGTCGCCCGTCCACGTGTCGTCATCGGTCATCAGGCTCGTCGGCACGTACAGGTCGCGCACCTTGCCCGAGTACACGTGGGTCCAGCCGTCGAGGTCACCGGTGTCGGTCATCCCCGTCTCCTCTCGATGGTCGGGTGGGCGGATGTCGCGGTGCTCGTCAGTCGGCGACGCGCGCGGCGATGTCGGTGCGGTACTGCCCGCCCTCGAGCCGCAGCCGCCCGAGCGACTCGTACGCCCGGCGGCGCGCCTCGGCGAAGTCGGCGCCGACGGCGACGACGTTGAGCACCCGTCCGCCCGTGGCGACCAGGTGCGGCTCGGCATCGTCGGCGGTCGGGCCGAACGCGGTCGCCGCATGGGCCAGGTGAACCCCGGGCACGGATGCCGCGGCGTCGAGTCCGTCGATGCGCCGGCCGGTCTCGGGCGACTCGGGGTAGCCCTCGCTCGCGAGCACGACCGTCACCGCGGCGTCGGGGCGGAACTCGGGCCGCGGCTGCTCGCCGAGCTGCCCGGTCGCGGCCGCGAAGAGCAGGCCCGACAGCGGGGTGGCCAGGCGCGGCAGCACGACCTGCGTCTCAGGGTCGCCGAATCGGGCGTTGAACTCGATGACGCGGATGCCGCGGCTCGTGATGATCAGCCCGGCATAGAGCAGCCCGATGAACGGCGTCTGCTCCTCGTCGAGCCGGCGGATGGTGGGCAGCGCGATCGTCTCGATGACCTCGTCGACGAACGCCTGCTCGCTGCCGAACCGCTCGTCGAGCCACGGCAGCGGCGAGTACGCGCCCATGCCCCCGGTGTTCGGGCCCGCGTCGCCGTCGCGCAGGCGCTTGTAGTCCTGGGCGGGCGAGAGCGGCAGCACGTTCCACCCGTCGGAGAGCAGGAACAGCGAGACCTCCTGGCCGTCGAGGAACTCCTCGATGAGCACGGGGCCCTGCTGCAGGTAGTGCGCGGCGTGGGCGAGCGCGGCCTCGCGGTCGTCGGTGACGAGCACGCCCTTGCCGGCGGCGAGGCCGTCGGCCTTGACGACGTACGGGGCGCCGAACGCATCGAGCGTGGCGACGACCTGGGGCAGCGAGTCGACGAGGCTCGCGCGGCCGGTCGGCACGCCCGCCTCCTCCATGACGCGCTTGGCGAAGGTCTTCGAGCCCTCGAGCTGCGCGGCCGCCTTGCCGGGGCCGAACGTCGCGATGCCCCGCGTGCGAAGCGCGTCGGCCACGCCCGCGACGAGCGGCGCCTCGGGGCCGATCACGACGAGCTCGATGTCGTTGTCCATCGCGTAGTCGGCGACGATGACGGGGTCGGTCGGGTCGAGCGCGATGGTCTCGACGCTGCCGCGTGACGACGAGGTCGGGGATGCCGCGATGCCGGCGTTGCCGGGTGCCGCGACGATCTCGTGGCCGGCCTCCTCGTCGAGCAGGGCGAGGATGATGGCGTGCTCGCGCGCGCCTGAACCGAGGACGAGGATTCTCACTCCGTCAGGCTACCGGAGCGGATCCCCGGCGGTCGGGCGCGTGACGTGGGGGAGGATGGGGGCATGGCACGCGCGCGGATCGGAGACGACATCGGCAGGGCGGCGGTCGGGGTGGTGGTGCGCGTCGGCGGCGCCGACGGCTCGGGCGAGGCGCCATCCGTCGACCGCACGACGCTCGCGCTCGCGGTGCGCTACACGCTGCAGCTGCTCGCCGAGCAGTCGCCCGGCGGTTCGGTCGAGGTGCGCGTGCCGCCGTTCGGGGCGGTGCAGTGCATCGAGGGGCCGAAGCACACCCGCGGCACGCCGCCGAACGTCGTCGAGACGGACGCCGCGACCTGGCTCGCGCTCGCAACGGGATCGCTCGGCTGGACCGACGCGCGGGCGGCCGGTCGCGTGCACGCGTCGGGGCAGCGGGCCGACCTCGACGGCGTGGTTCCCGTGATCGACGCGTCGCGCGTGCGCTGAGGCGACGGCACGCGGCGCCCCCGGCCGCCGTCACCGGCGTGGGGGAGAATGGTCGGGTGAGCGATGCGCCGAAGAGTCCCGAGCCGACCGACCCCGAGCAGGGCGGACGCGCCGAGCCGTCGTCGCCGGCCGCGCCGGAGGCATCCGTCGACCGCGTCGAGCCGCCGGTCGAGCCGCCGCAGCCCAAGGTCGCGCACATGGACGTCGACGCGGACGCCCCCGCGGGCGAGCACCTCGAGACCGACGTGACGAGCGACGCGGTCACGGTGCGGCGCGCCCCGCGCTACCCCGCGTTCATCGGGCTCGGCGTGGTGCTCGGCGCGCTGGTCGCGCTCGTGCTGACGTTCGCGTTCCCGGAGAGCGGCGAGTACGACCGCGGGCAGGTGTTCGGCTTCCTGCTGCTCTGGTGCGGCGCGTTCGGCGCCGCACTCGGCGGCGTCACGGCGCTCGTCATCGAGCGCATGCTCGCCCGGCGCGCGGGCGCAGGCGTCGCCGAGCACGAGTCCACCCATCTCGTGGAGGACGAGCCGAGCTGACGCTCAGCTGAGCTGGGTCTTCTCGACCCAGTCGAGGTACTCGGGGGTCACGGTGCCGGTGACGTACTCGCCCGTGAAGCACGAGAGGTCGAGCTCGGCGATGCCGGTGCCTTCGGTGATCGCGGCCTGAAGGTCGGCGACCTCCTGGTAGATCATGTGGTCGGCCCCGAGCTCCCGGGCGATCTCGGGGATCTTCCGGTCGTGCGCGACGAGTTCGCGACGGCTCGGCATGTTGATGCCGTAGACGTGCGGGTAGCGCACGGGCGGTGCGGCCGACGTGAACGTGACCTTGTTGGCGCCGGCGGCGCGGGCCATCTCGACGATCTCCTTCGAGGTCGTGCCGCGCACGATCGAGTCGTCGACGATGAGGATGTTCTTGCCGCGGAACTCGGTGCCCATGGCGTTGAGCTTCTGGCGGACCGAGCGCTTGCGCGCCGCCTGCCCGGGCATGATGAACGTGCGGCCCACGTAGCGGTTCTTGTAGAAGCCCTCGCGGTACTCGATGCCGAGCTTCTGCGCGACCTGCATCGCGGCGGGGCGGGACGAGTCGGGGATCGGCATGACGACGTCGATGTCGCCCTTGTCCATGTGGGTCTCGATGGTCGTGGCGAGGCGGTCGCCCATGCGCAGGCGCGCCTCGTAGACCGAGATGCCGTTCATGACCGAGTCGGGGCGGGCGAGGTACACGTACTCGAACGAGCACGGCACGAGCCGCGGGTTCGGCGCGCACTGGCGCGAGATCATCTGTCCGTCGAGGCCCACGAAGATGGCCTCGCCGGGCTCGACGTCGCGGACGATCTCGTAGTCGCCGTTCTCGAGCACGAGTGATTCGGATGCCACGATCCATTCGGTCCTGCCGGCCTCGGTGGTGCGCTTGCCGAGGATGAGCGGGCGGATGCCGAAGGGGTCGCGGAAGGCGAGCAGGCCGTAGCCGGCGATGAGCGCGATGACCGCGTACGAGCCCTCGACCCGTTCGTGCACGTGCGACACGGCCTGGAAGACCTGGTCGGGGTCGAGCTCGAGGCCGGTGATCTGGCCCTGCAGTTCGGTGGCGAGCACGTTGAGCAGCATCTCGGTGTCGCTCGTCGAGTTCACGTGGCGTCGGTCGATGCGGAAGAGGTCTTCCGACAGCTCGCGCGTGTTCGTGAGGTTGCCGTTGTGGACGAGGATGATGCCGTACGGCGCGTTCACGTAGAACGGCTGCGCTTCCTCTTCGCTGTAGGCATTGCCCGCCGTCGGGTAGCGCACCTGGCCCAGGCCCACCGGGCCCGGCAGCGCCCGCATGTTGCGGGT
>DASTQT010000251.1:0-8281 GCA_035761605.1 Agromyces sp.
GCGCCACGAGGCCGTGGTGCGGATGGGCGCGGCGCTCGGCCTGCCCGTCGCGCTGGTCGGCTCGGGTCCGGAGCACGACCGGCTCGAGGCGCTCGCGGCCGCCGCTCCCGTACCGGTGCACCTGCTCGGGCGCGTGTCGGACGAGCTCATGCGCGCGTTGTTCCAGCGTGCGCTCGCGTTCGTGTTCCCGCCCGTCGAGGACTTCGGCATCATCCCGGTCGAGGCGATGGCCGCGGGGTGCCCGGTGATCGTGAACCGGGTCGGGGGTGCCGCGGAGTCGGTCGTCGACGGCGTCACGGGCGCGCACTACGACCCCGACGACGCGTCGGGCTTCGCGGCGGCCGTCGAACGGGCGGGCACGGTGGACCGGAACGCGGCGCGCGCGCGGTCGCTCGAGTTCGACGTCGACCGGTTCACGGCCCGGATCCGCGAGTGGGTGCTGGGCGAGCCTCAGGCGTCGGCGAGCACCCGGCCGAACAGCGTCGCCTCGGCCTTCGGGTAGCCGTCGATCCAGTCCGCCCGGCGCCGCCAGACGGTGCGCCATGGCGCGCGCGAGCGCCGGGTGACGGTCTCGAGGGCGGCGCGGACGCCGACGCCGGCGACGAGCAGGCCGACGCCGAGGCGCGCGCGCACCGGCGTCCACGTCTTCCGCAGGAGGGTGACCTTGCCGGCCATGACCATGCACCCCTTCGCGCCGCCGGCGTCGCTCGAGCCGCCGACCTCGTGCACGATGACGGCGTCGGGCACGACGACGCGCCGGAGTCCGGCGCGGCCGGCGCGCAGGCTGAACTCCGCGTCCTCGCCGTAGAGGAAGTAGTCCTCGTCCATGCCGCCGAGCGCATCCCATGCCGCGCGACGGATGAGCAGGAGGCATCCGGTGACGATCGGCACCTCGCGCACGCTGTCGCGTTGCCAGCCGCCGAGGGATTCGGGGTCGAAGACGGGCGAGCGCCTGAACGCGGTCGAGAGCATGGTCGCGAACGTCGCGAGCGACCACAGGCTCGGTGCGCCCCAGCACGAGCTCGGGTCGACGGTGCCGTCGGGCCGCAGCGTGCGGCCGCCGAACACGCCGTACTCGGGGTGCCGTTCGGCGAAGTCGACGAGCGCGCGCAGCGACCCGGGCAGCACGACGGTGTCGGGGTTCAGCAGCAGCAGCCAGGAGCCGGTCGCGACGCGCGCGCCGCGGTTCACGGCACGCGCGAACCCGAGGTTCTCCCTCGCCTCGATCGTCACGGCGTCGGGGAACCGCTCGCGGAACGCCGCCGCGCTGCCGTCCTCCGAGCCGTTGTCGACGACCACGACCTCGAGGTCGACCCCGTCCGCGGTCTCGTACACCGAGCGCAGGCACGCCGAGGTCGCCTCGCGGGTGCCGTAGTTGACGACGACGATGCTGAGTCGGGGCACGGTCGGATGGCTCACCGCGGTCAGATCGCGACCGGTTCGAGGTCGTCGCGGCGGGTGACCCGCCACCGCGATGCCTCTCGAAGGTCGTCCTCCGTGATCTCGTCGGCCGGTCGGATGACCGCGAGGCCGCGGTCGGCGAGGAACGCGGCGAGGTCGTCCTGGTGCGAGTCGACGTGCTCGCCGTGCTCGACCGAGCGCGGCGCGAGCACGGGGACCTTGCCCGCGGCGAGCGCGGCGAGCGCGGTGCCCGTGCCGGCGTGGCCGATGACGACGTCGGCGGCTTCGAGCTCGGCCGACAGGCGCGCCGACGGCACGGACGGCTCGGCCTGGATGTCGAGCCCCGCGACATCCGTCGACCCCGACTGCCACAGCACCTCGGCGTCGTTCGGGATCGCGCGCCGGGCGGATTCGAGCAGGCGCCGGAACCCGTAGTCGCCGTTGCCGCCGACCGTGACGACGGCGCGCCCGATCGAGCGTTCCTCGGCGCGTTCGACGCGGAAGCCGTCGAACACCGAGAGCGCGTAGCCCCAGCGCGAGGAGGTTCGCATGGGGTACTGCACGTAGCGGCGCACCGAGGGGATGTGGTCGATGAGCTTGCCGGTGGTGGAGAGGCCGGTCACGCGGGTGGCGCTTTCGACGTAGCTGAACGGCACGCGGCGCAGGTAGGCGGGGATCAGCGCCGACAGCGCGATCTGCGCGCCGGAGCTGATGACGCGCGTGACGGGATGCTCGGCGAACGCGCGACGGGCCACGCCCGTGTCGCGGAGCACGCCCACGAGGTCGCGCGGTGGGCGCGTGGGCACGTGGTACACGCGTTCGCCGTCGAGCAGCGACCTGCTCTGGGCGGTGTTGTCGGTCATCCAGACGACGTCGTCGCCGCCGGAGATGCGCGGCGCGAGCAGGTGCAGTTGTGCGAGATGGCCCCCGGAGATGGCCACGAGCATGGTCGTCATGGTGTTCCCCTTTCCAATGCGTCCCACGCGATCGCGGCGATCGCGCGCTGCCCTGCGACCGACGGGTGGAACCGGTCGATCGCCGAGATCTCGTCGGCGGTGAAGGCGTACCCGTACACCGCGCCGTCGTCGTGGATGCAGCCCTCGGTCGCGCCGCACACGCGCGCGATCGCGGCGTTGTACTCGACGACGCGGGCGGCGACGGCGTCGCGCCGGGCGGTGGCCTCGGCGGATTCCTCGTCGGCCGAGCCGAGCAGGTTGGTGCACGACGGGCTGCTGTTCCAGACCTGCACGGTGCGGGCGTCGGCCCGGCCGAGCTCCCAGAGGCGGTGCAGGTCGGGCACCGACATGGCGAGGATGGCGGCGTCGGGCACCTCGCCGGTGATGCGCGCGAAGAGCCGCGTGAGGCGGTCCTCGAAGTCGGCGGCGGGGGTCATCTCGTCGAGCGTCGGAGCGCACGCGTCGTTGCCGCCGAGCAGCACGGTGACGAGCTGGGGCTGCGCCGCGATGACCTCGTCGACCAGGCCGAGGGCGTCCTCGACGTCGCCGCCGTCCTTGGCGGCGTTGACGACGGCGGGTTCGATTCCGGATGCCGCGGCGAGCCGGGCCGCGACGGAACCGACGGCGGCGTCGGACCCGCCCGACCACGACGCCGCGGCGCACTGGCCCTGCGAGTCGCACGCGTTGACGCCGAGGGAGATGGAGTCGCCGAGGATGCCGATCGTGTCGACCTCGGCCGCGGCGGCGGGGGGCTCGAGCTCGGTGAGGTCGGGCGGTGCGGCGGCGGATGGCGCGCACCCGGCCAGGATCGCAGCGGCCGCGAGGCCGGCTGCCGTTCCGAGGATCCGGTGGCGCATCCGCATGGTCAGGGTCCCTTCGTCCGTTCGGGTGCCGGTTCGGCGGCGGGCTCGGTGGCCGGGTCGGTGGCGGCGTCGGTGGATGCGTCGCTCGCAGGTGCGGGCTTGCGCACCTGCTTGACGAAGCCGACGATCTGGGCGAGGTCCCGCCGGTAGGCGGGAATGGCGAGGCACGCGGCGAGCGGCAGGATGCCGGCGACGACGCCGAGCGAGAGCTGCACGATCGCGGGCAGGTCGGCGGTCGCGACCTGCACGCCGTACGCCGCGCCGAAGCAGAGCGGCGCGAGCACGACGGGCCGAGCGATGGGCTTGAGGATGTCGCCGACGCGCACGAACGTGCCGACGGTGGCGAAGTAGAACCCGGGGACGAGCAGCAGCAGGGTGAGCACGCCGTAGACGAGCGCGAGCCCTTCGACGCCGGCCCACCAGATGCCGAGCACGTAGCCGCCGATGACCATGGGCCGGGTGACGAGGTAGTACACGAGCTGCCGGTGGGCGCGGCCGAGGGTGATGTACAGCCAGCCGAGCACGCTGCCGATGGACTGCGCGACGCCGGCGATGGCGAGCAGGCTGAACAGCGTCGCCGCCTGCTCCCACCCGGGGCCCAGCAGGATCGCGATGAGCGGTGCGGACACCGCCGCGGCCACGGCGTACACGGGGATCGTCAGGTACCCGATGACCATGAGCGCGCCGCTGATGTAGCGCCGGTACCGCTCGCCGTCGTCCTGCAGCTTGCTGAGCACGGGCAGCGCGACGCGGCCGAGGGTGCCGTTCAGCTGCTGCATGGGCAGCAGGTAGAGCGCGTACGCGCGCGAGTACTGGCCGAGCGTCGCCGGGCCGAGCTGGGCGCCGATGATGACGTTGTCGGCGTTCTTCGCGGCGTAGTTCAGCAGCTGGACGCCGAAGATGCTCCCGCCGGTGGTGACGAGCGGGAGCACCTCCTTCGCGATGTGCGGGCGTCCGAATCGGGGGCGGGATGCCACCCACAGCGCGACGAGGCGATAGAGCTGCGCGGCGGCGTTCATGGCCACGAGCGACCACACCCCCCAGCCGATGAACGCGGTGCCGATGCCGACGGCGACGCCGCACAGCATCGACACGACGTCGATGCTCGCGAGGGTGCCGAAGCGGAGGTCGCGCTGCACGCGCGCCTGCATGGGCATCGCGAGCCCGTTGATCAGCAGGATCGGCGCGATCGCGAGGGTGAGCACGACGAGTCGTTCCTCGTCGTAGATCCAGGCGATGAGCGGGGCGCTCGCGGCGATCAGGCCCATGAGCCCGATGCCGAGGGCGACGGAGAGCCACATGACGCTCATCCACATCCGCTCGCTGAGCTTCTTGGCCTGGATGATCGCACCGGTGAGCCCGAAGTCGCGCACGAGGTCGGCGACGCCGACGATGGCGGTGACCATCGCGACGAGGCCGAAGTCGGCCGGAGAGAGCAGCCGGGCGAGCACGACCGTCGAGGCGACCTGGATGAGGGTCTTGCCGCCGAATCCGCCCATGGTGACCAACACCCCGCGCGACGAGGTGTGCGCGAGGCGGTCGGGCGCGGCGGGGTTCACACCGTCGCCCTGGCGTCGTCGCGTGCCCATGCGGCCTCCTCCCGTCGGTCGACCTGGCGGATGGCGCGGAGCTTCGGCACCGTGGCGGTGACGCTGTACACGGCGAACGCGGGCCACAGCGCGGGGCGCCGCGCGACCCGGCCGACCAGGTTCGATGCGCGGTCACCGGATGGCTCGAGCGCTGGTGCGGGCGCGGGCGCCGCCTCATCGACCGGTGTCGACGCGTCCGCGAGCTCGAGGTTGCCGCGCGCGATCCGGGTGGTGCGCCGCAGGTGCGCGCGGATGGTGCGGGCGCTCGGCACGGTGAAGGAGTGCTCGTCGAGCGTGGCCCGCTCGTCGGGCCGGAACTGCTGCTGCACGAACCGGTCGTCGGCGATCACGTCGGGCCACTCGCCGAAGCGCGCCCGGCCGGCGGCGGAGAGCGCGTAGACGCCCGAGCCGATGTGGTCGTGCTGCCGGTAGTCGGTGAGCTCCCAGATCCGGTGGTGCGACCGGACGAACCAGGACGCCCCGGTCGTGTCGACCTGCAGTCGCGGCGAGGCGACGAGGGGGCCGCCCGGCGTCTCGAGCAGGTGGCCGAGCGCGAGCAGCGCGTCGGCGGAGACCCGGACGTCGGCGTCGACGTACGCGCGCGGGAACGCCTTCGCAGCCCGGTCACCGGCGCGGAGGGCGGCGATCTTGGATGCCTCGGGGATCTCGACGACGCGGACGCGCCGTCCGAACCCGCGGGCGACCGTGGCCGTCGCGTCGCGACATCCGTTGGCCACCACCACGATCTCGAGCCCGGGCGAACGCACGTCGCCGACCAACTGGGCGAGCAGCCGGCCGATGACCGCCGCCTCGTCGTGCGCCGGGATCACCACGGAGATCCGCGCGGTCATGTCACGGCCTCCGGCTCGGGAGCCGCGACCGCTGCCGCGGGCTCGTCGGCGGCCGCGGCCGCCGTCGCCCGCTCGCGACGCGGCGCCTCGACGAGCAGCCACGCGCCCGCCGCGAGCAGCATGCAGTGGATGAAGAACGTCTGGAAGAACCCGAACGCGTCGTAGAAGAAGATCGCGCCGATGTAGCCCGCGATCGACACCGAGATCGCGATGGCGAGGTTCGCGTGGCGGCGTTCGGCGGCGCGCGTGAACGCGAAGTGCAGCAGCATGATCGGCGGGACGAGCAGGAACGCGGCGAGGCCGATGACGCCGAGCGCGCCGGTCTCCATCAGGGTGCCGAGGAACTGGTTGTCGAGGATGAACGCGTTGCGTTCCTCGCCGATGACGATGCGGCTGCCGTACCCCTGGCCGACGAACGGCGACTGTTCGACCTCCTCCATCGCGGGCCCGAGGTCGGCCAGTCGCCCGGCGCCGGTGAATCCCGCCGACGAGTACTGCGATTCGATGAGCGAGTCGAGGTCGAGAAACGACAGCACCATCTCCTCGAACACCTTCGGCACCACGACCGCGGCGAGCATCACGACCGGGAACGCGAGCGCGAACAGGGCGCCCGCAACCCGCGGGGTGAAGATCAGCGCGACGAGGAACATGATGCCGAGCACGACGACGGCGGTGCGCGAGATGGCGGAGAGGATGCCGCCGAAGAGCAGCACGGTGGCGCCGGCGTACACGATGGTGCGGTTGTACGGGTTCCGCGGCCATCCGGCGTACTTGGCGAGGTAGATCGCGATCGGGATCAGCAGGCACAGCGCCACGGCGAGCGCGATCGGATGCTGCGCCGAGCCGAACGCGCGTGCGACGCCGGCACGGCTGACGTCTCCGGCTTCGCGCAGCAGCGTGAACGGCAGGAAGTTGCCGAGCATGAGGAACACGTTCATGCGCGTGAGCCGCTCGTACACGGCGAACACCGAGACGACCGCGCCCGCCCACGTGATGAACGTGAGCAACAGCATCACGTCGCGTTCGGAGCGGAACAGCTGCCGGAAGCAGAGGAACACGGTGAGCATGAGCAGCAGCTGCGTGATGCCGCCGATCGAGGTCTCGATGAGCGCGTCGTTGGCGAGCTGCGTGGAGTTGACGACGAACGAGACGAGCACGGTGACGACGAAGATGCCGATGGGCCAGCCGAACGCGATCGGCCGCCAGCGCACCTCGGGCTTGAGCAGCAGCGCCACGATGAGCGAGACGATCACGATGGCCAGTACGAGCCGGTACGGCTCGAGCTGGAACGGCAGCGGGATCGGGATGGCGTAGCGCCGGGCGGGCACGAACATGATCACGGCGGCGAGGCCGATGATCATCGCGCTCCAGGTGAACACGAGGCGCCGGAAGATCACGAGGAGCGCGGTCGTGGCGAGCACGGCCGCGGCGATGAGCGGCGGCAGCAGCGCGACCGCCGCGATGGCGGTGGCCGCGAGCACGAGTGCGGCGATGACGACGCGGCGACGACTCACCCCGTCGGGCCGCCCGTCGCCCCGGTCGGTGCCGGGTGCGACGGACGGACCGCCGGTGGGGGTGGAGCGGTCGGCGGCGACGTCGATCACGGCGTCGGCGCTGGTCATGGCGCGGGCTCAGTCCCTGTGGCCGGCGCCGACGAGCCGGTGGTCGTCGGCGTCCTCGGCGTCGGGTTCGGCGGATGCCTCGGGCTCGTCGTCCGGCACGGTCTCCGCCGGCTCGGCCTCGCGCCTGCCGCGTCGCGGCGTGCCCGTCGCCTCCTTCTTCGCCTTGCGCTTGGCGCGGTCGGAGCGGAGGCCGGCGATGATGAACGCGAGGGCGACGAAGGCGAGGAAGACAGCGACGCCGGTGACGACCACGGGGATCGCGGGGTTGCTCGTCTCCGCCTCGACGGCCGTGCCCTCCTTCAGGACCTCGAGCATCACGCGGTTCTCCTCCGCGATCTGCTTGGCGGCCTGCTCGTCGGTGACGTAGGTGAGGAACGCGGTGGTCGCGGCGGTCGAGATGTCCTCGGCTCGCGCCTCGGTCGCGCCGGTGCCGACGATCTCGAGCACGGGCAGCTTGAGCGATCCGGGGAAGCGCTCGTCGCCGGCCGGCTGCGTGGTGCGGCGGATGGCGGTGATGGTCTCGGTGTCGTCGTCGAGGGCCCCCACCTCGGCTTCGACGGCGTCGCGGATGCGGGCGCCCGTGACGATGTAGGCGTAGATCTGCGCGGACTGCAACAGGTCGAGCGGCTCGGGTGCGGTGACGCCCTCCTGGATGAGCTGCTCGTAGAGCGCCATGACATCGGCCGCCGACCCCTCGGCGAGCGTCGGCGTGGTGCCGTCGACGATGTCGCCGCAATCCGACGCGACCAGCGAGTAATAGGGGTGCACCACGCCCGCGGCCCAGCTGTTGATGAGGCCCAGGCCCTGCTGCATGATGACGTCGCCGTCCTTCTTGGTGAGCAGCTTGGCGTCCGCGATCAGCTCCTCCCAGGTCGCCGGGGGTTCGCTGATGCCGGCCTCCTCGAACAGGCGCGTGTTGTAGTTCCGCGCGGAGGTGTTGATCTCGTTGGGGTCGCCGTAGACGGTCCCGTCCACGGAGGCGCCACCCACCGCGCCCGC
>DASTQT010000252.1:0-3609 GCA_035761605.1 Agromyces sp.
ACGGTGATGAGGATGGCCCAGATCGACCAGGTCGGGTCGGCGAGCCAGACCTTCTGGAACTCCTCCAGGCCGATGAGTCCGAGGAAGCCGTTCAGCGGGCCGTCGAACTGGAAGATGAACTTCCACACGTACGCGACGGCCAGTGGGCTGAGGACCACCGGCATGAACAGGAGCGTCCGGAGGATGTAGCGGGTCTTCAGCATGCGGTTGATCGCCAGGGCGTACAGCAGGCCGAACACGTTCGTGAGGATCACCGAGCCGAACGCGAGGAAGAGCGTGTTCCACACCGCGCCGAGCAGCAGCGGGTCCTGGAAGATCCGCTCGAAGTTCTCGAGGCCGATGAAGTTCCAGTCGCCGAGGCCGGTCCAGTCGGTGAAGGCGAAGAACCCGCCCGTGAGCGTGGCGAGATAGTGCACGCCGATGACGAGCGCCACCGCGGGCAGCGCCCACCACCAATGGCCGAACTGGATGAGCGGCTTGCGTCCGCCGCGCGGCCTCGGCGGCGGCGTGTTGCGTGCGGCGGGCGGCACGGTGATGGTGCGGGTGCTGTCCTGCGTCGTCACAGTCATTTCGCTTCCTGACATCGTCGTCGCGGCGCCTCAGCGGCTCGGGGCGCGGTATGACCACTGTCCCACGCTTGTGTCGAAAACACACATTAGTCATCCCGATGCTGCGTATAAGTGCACCGCTGACGCGGCCACCCGCATCGGCTGAAAGGATTCATGCCATGGACGAGCACCGGCCGCCGACGCCCGCTCCGGGCCCCGACCCGCTGTGGGACGCGTTCGTCGACCCGCCCGACGAGGCGCGCCCGCGGGCATGGTGGCATTGGATGGACGGCAACGTCGACCCCGTCGGGATCGAACGCGACCTGCGCTGGCTGCACGCGTCCGGGCTGCGCGGCGCCCAGGTGTTCGACGGCGGAATGGGCGGGCCGCTCGTCGTGCCCTCACCCGTCCGGCCCGGCACGCCCGAGTGGGAGCGGGCCGTCGACGTCGCCGTCGAGACCGCCGCGTCGCTCGGCATGGAGCTCGCCGTCGCGACCTCGTCGGGATGGAGCGCGTCCGGCGGTCCCTGGGTGGCGCCGGTCGACGCGATGAAGAAGGTGGTCTGGTCGGCGTGCGAGGTCACCGGCGGCGACCCGATCGAGGTCGGGCTGCCGCCGCTGCCCGACGTGCCCGGTGCATATCAGGACTGCCCGCGATGGGGCGCCGACGGGACCGCGGACGGCGGGTTCGCCGTCGACTGGCGCGTCCTGGCATTCCCCGCCGACGCCGCACGCGCGACCCTCGCCCCCGCGGCGGTGCACGCGTCCTCGGCGCTCGACGACGTCGCCTGCCTCACCGACGACGCGTTCGGTCCCGCGCTGGCGCTCCCCCGCGACCCCGACCGTCGGTCGTCCGCATGGATCGAGCAGCGGTTCGACGAGCCGACGACGGTGCGCTCGGTCACCGTCGGCCTGCCGGGCCCGCGGGGCTTCGGCGCCGCGCCGCCCGCAGACGCGGTGCTGCAGGCGAGCGACGACGGCATCGAGTACAGGGATGTCGCGGAACTGCCCCCGTCTGCGATCCCCGCGCGGACCGTCGGCTTCCCCGCCGTCACGGCCCGCCGATTCCGGCTGGTGCTCTCCGCGGCGAGCGCCGCGGAGGCCCTGCCGCCCGTCGCCCACGGCGTGCGGCTCCCGCCCGTGCTGCGGAAGTCCGACGCGTTCCACGTCTCCGAGTTCGCGCTCCGCTCGGCGGGCCGCGTTCACCTCGCCGAGGCGAAGGCCGGGTTCGGCGTCGTGCCCGACTACCACGCCGTCCACACCCCGGGGACCGCCGAGGTCGGAGCGATCGACCCCGCGACCGTCATCGACGTCACCGAGCACGTACGCGACGGCGTGCTCCGGTGGGCGCCTCCGCCCGGCGCGTGGACGGTGCTGCGATTGGGCGCCTCCCTCACCGGGCAGACGAACGGCCCCGCTCCATCCGACGCCACCGGGCTCGAGGTCGACAAGCTCGACGGCCGCCGCGTGCAGGACTACCTCGCCACGCACCTCGCGCGGTTCGGCGTCGACAGCGACGCCGCGGCATCCGGCACACCTCGCTTCTCGGCGCTGCTCAGCGACAGCATCGAGGCAGGCTCGCAGAACTGGACCGACGAGATCGTCGAACACGTCCGACGACGACGCGGGTACGATCCGACACGCTGGCTCCCCGCGCTGACGGGGCTCGTGGTCGGCAGCCCGGACGAGTCCGACCGCTTCCTGTACGACTACCGGCGCACGATCGCCGAGCTCTACGCCGACGAGTACTACGGCACCCTCGCCGCCGAGGCCCGGCGGCGGGGCATGGCGTACTATGCGGAGGCGCTCGAGGATGGGCGGCCTCAGCTCGGCGACGATCTCGCGATGCGCGCTCCGGCCGACGTGCCGATGGGCGCGATGTGGACCTTCGACCCGCGGGAGGGTCCGCAGCCGACGTACGTGGCCGACCTGAAGGGCGCCGCCTCGGTCGCCCACGTGTACGGTCGCCGCTGGGTCGGCGCCGAGTCGTTCACGTCGTTCGACCGGCCGTGGTCGTGGACCCCGCGCTCCCTGAAGCACGTCGCCGACCTGCAGCTCGCGCTCGGCGTGACGCGCTTCTGCATCCACACGTCGCCGCACCAGCCGATCGCCGCGGCGCCGCCCGGCATCGCGCTCGCTCCGTTCCTCGGCCAGGCGTTCACGGTGCACGAGACGTGGTCGGGGATGGCGCGGCCTTGGATCGACTACCTCGCGCGGTGCTCGGCGCTGCTCTCGATGGGCGCGCCCGCGGTCGACGTCGCGGTGTTCGCGGGCGAGGAGGCGCCCGTCACGGGCCTGTTCGAGCACCGCCTCGACGACACCGTGCCGGCGGGGTTCGACTTCGATTACGTCGGCGCGGATGCGGTGCGCGACGTGCTCCGCGTCGAGGGCGGCCGGATCGTCTCCGACGGTGCGGCCTACGGGGCGCTGTACCTCGGCGGTTCCAGCGACCGGATGACGCTGCCGACGCTGCTCGCGATCGAGCGCCTGCTCGACGCCGGTGCCGTGGTCGTCGGCGAGCGCCCGATCGGCACCCCCTCGCTCGCGGACGACGTCGCGGAGTTCCACGCCGCGTGCGAGCGCATCTGGGCCGCGCGGCGCGACCGCGGCCGCGTGCTCGGCACCTCCGACCTGGCCGGGGCGCTGCAGGAGCTCGGGGTGCGCGCGGCGCTCGAGATCGACGGGCCGCCGGTGCGCCGGATCGCCCGAGACGTCCACGGGCGGCGGGTGACCTTCCTGGCCAACCCCTCGGACGAGCCGATCGAGCTGCGACTGCGAACCGCCGAACCCGCGTCGCTGGTCGCGTGGGATCCCGTGGAGGTCCGACGCGCTCCGGTGGATCGCGTGGCCGACGATGCGGCGGTCATCGCGCTCGCGCCGTTCGGGTCCGTCTTCGTGATCGCATCCCGCGCACCGGCCGACGGCGATGCGCCGTCGGCCGCCGCGACGACCGTGACGCTCGAGGGCGAGTGGTCGCTCCGACTGCCGGGCTTCCCCGCGGCATCCGTCTCAACGAACCCGCGGCTGTGGGCGGACGTCGTCGTCGGGGCGCAGGGCTTCTT
>DASTQT010000253.1:0-6474 GCA_035761605.1 Agromyces sp.
AGTCGCTTGATGTCGGCCTGCGTGAGCGCGCCGAGGATGCCGACCGCCATCGTGAGTCCGCCCACGACGAGGAACAGGGTCGTCAGGTCGCTCTCGGGGAAGAGCACGGTCTCCGTGCGGATGATCGCGTAGACGCCGACCTTCGTGAGCAGGCCCGCGAACACCGCCGTGACCGGGGCGGGTGCGGTCGGGTACGAATCCGGCAGCCAGAACGACAGCGGGAAGACCGCCGCCTTGATGCCGAACGCGATGAGCAGCAGCAGGTGCAGGATCAGCTGGATGTCCTGGGGGAGCTCGGCGAGACGGACCGAGAGCTGCGCGATGTTCGCCGTGCCGGTCGCGCCGTAGACGAGCGCGATCGCACTGAGGAAGAACAGCGACGAGACGAGGCTCACGATGATGTACGTCACGCCCGCGCGGATCCGCTCGCCCGTGCCGCCGAGCGTCAGCAGCACGTAGCTGGCCGACAGCAGGATCTCGAAGCCGACGTAGAGGTTGAACAGGTCGCCCGCGATGAACGCGTTGAAGACGCCGGCCGAGAGGATGAGGTAGGCCGGGTGGAAGATCGACACCGGCGTCTCGCGGTGCTGGTCGGCGATGCCCTGGCCGACGGCGTAGACGAGCACGCCGAGCAGCATGAGCGCCGAGATGATGATCATGATCGCCGACAGCCGGTCGACGACCAGCACGATGCCGAACGGGGGCGGCCACGCACCGACCGCGACCACGATGCCCGCGTCGGCCCCGTCGACCTCGGCCAGCAGCAGCGCGGCGATCGCGGCGACGGCCGCGAGCACGATCGTGCTCACCGCCATCTGCGCGCGCAGCCGCCGCCCGAGGATGAGCGCGGTCGCGGCGCCGAGCAGGGGCAGCAGCACCATCAGGGGGACGAGGGCCTGGCTCATGCGCGACCACCGTCCTCGTCGCTCGCGTCGAGTACCTCCTGGATGGCGCGCTCGTCGGCGGCGGAACTGCGGATGAGGTCGGCGGCCTCCTCCGCGTCCTCGACCATCTCGTCCTCGTCGCCGATGAGGTCGCCGGCCTCGCCGAGCTGCGCGAGCCACCAGCTGCGGTAGATGAGCGCGAGCATGAACGCGGTGATGCCGAGGTTGATCACGATGGCGGTGAGGATGAACGCCTGGGGGAGCGGATCGGAGAGGTCCTCGGGGTCGACGCCGTCGGCGAGGATCGGCGCGAGGCCGGGCTCGCCGCCCATCGTGAACATGAACAGGTTCACGCCGTTGCCGACGAGCAGGAACCCGATGAGGACGCGCGTGAGGCTTCGCTCGAGCATGACGGCGATGCCCGCGCCGAAGAGCACGGCGGCGACGATCACGAGCGTCAGCGAGGCGGTCATGCGCGAACCTCCGCGGTCTCCTCGGCGACGGTGTCGGGTCCCGTGTCGTCCATGTGGCGGTCGATCTCGGCGCCGAGCGTGCGGAGGATGTCGAGCACGAGGCCCACGACCACGAGGTACACGCCGATGTCGAAGAGCGTCGACGTGCCGATCGAGATGGTGCCGAGCACGGGCACCTCGGCCTCGAACCAGCTCGACTCGAGCACGGTCAGGCCGAAGACCAGCGAGGATGCCGCGGTGCCGGCGGCCAGGAACAGGCCCGTGCCGAGCAGCGCGCCCGCATCGACGGGGGCCGCTTCGCCGAGTTCGTACCGGCCGCCCGCGAGGTAGCGCGCGACGAGCGCGAGTCCCGCGACGAGCCCGCCGGCGAAGCCGCCGCCCGGCGCGTTGTGGCCGACGAACAGCAGGTACACCGAGACCACGATCGCGGGGTGGAACAGCAGCCGCACGAGCACTTCGACGAGGATCGAGCGGTTCCGCGGCGAGATGGTGCGGCCGGCCAGGAGCCAGGTCTGCCGGGTCGAGGCGGCTTCGGCGGCGGCATCGGTCTCGTGCTCGACATCGGCGAGCCGGCGCCGCGCCGAGCGCATGCTGTCGGCCTGCTCGGGCAGCGGGCGCAGGCGCTCGCGCCGGCCCGCGCCCTCGAGTCGCGGGGCGCCGCCCATCCGGCCCGACACGAAGATGAGGCTCGCGACGCCCGTCGCGACCGCGACGAGCACCGAGATCTCGCCGAGCGTGTCCCACGCGCGGAGGTCGACGAGCAGCGCATTGACGATGTTCTTCGCGTGCGCCTCGATCGCGAGCGGCGTCAGGCCCTCGGCGATGCTCGGTGCGGTCCGCGCGCCGAGCGCGACGACGCCGAGGACCGCCATGACCGCCCCGGCGAGCACGCCGATCGCGATCCGGACTGGCGCGCGCACGACCGCGCGGCGCGTCGTGACCCGGCGGGGGAGGCGGCGCAGCACGAGCACGACCACCACGATCGTGATCGTCTCGACGAGGGCCTGCGTGAGCGCGAGGTCGGGCGCACCCGACATGCCGAACACGAGCACCATGCCGTAACCGGTCGCGCCGACGAGCAGCACCGCGGCGATGCGCTGTCGCATGGCGACGGCCGCGACCGCGGCGACGATCATCGCGAGGCCCACCAGCGGCTGCGCCGGGCCGTCGGCGAATCGGATGCCGGCGGGCAGGGTGTCGTTCATGATCGCCGCGCCGCCGAGCCCGACGATGAAGACCGCGACGATCGTCGCGAGGTAGCCGGGAAGCCCGCCCGACTGGATGAAGGTCGTGAGCCGCGCCGCGCCGCGGTCGACGGCGCCGACCAGGTGCACGTAGCCGCGCGCCGCCTCGATCCAGTCGGGCACGGCGGCCTGCAGCCGCGCCACGGCGGCGCGGCCCCACACGAGCAGGGCGCCGACGCCGAAGACGAGCGCCGAGATCGCGAGCGCCGGCTCGGGTCCGTGCCAGAGCGCGAGGTGGTACTCGTCGGGTCCGGGCAGCGTCGCCGCGTAGGTCGCGAGCAGCGGCTCGATCGCGGGCGTCGCGAACGCGGTGACGAGCGACGCCGCGGCGAGCAGGGCCGGTGCGAGCGACATGAGCGCGGGCTCGCGGTGCAGTTCGACGGGCGCGACATCGGGTCGGGTGCCGAACGCGCCCCACACGAACCGCACGCTGTATGCCACGGTGAGCATGGAACCGAGCACGGCGGCGACGAGCGCGACCCACGCCCACGGTTCGCCCGCGGCGCCGGCCTCGAGCTGCGCCGAGAACACCGCCTCCTTCGCGACGAAGCCGAGCAGCGGCGGCACGCCCGCCATCGACGCGGCGGCGACGGTCGCGAAGGCGGCGAGCCACGGCATCCGACGCCCGAGGCCCGACAGCCTGCGCCAGTCGCGCGTGCCCGCGGCGTGGTCGACGATGCCCACGGTGAGGAACAGCGCCGCCTTGAACAGGGCGTGCGCGAGCAGCAGCGCCGTGCCCGCGAGCGCCGCGTCGCGCGTGCCCTGGCCGACGACCAGCACGAGGAAGCCGAGCTGGCTGACCGTGCCGTACGCGAGCAGCAGCTTCAGGTCGGTCTGCCGCAGGGCGCGCCATCCGCCGACCAGCATCGTGAACCCGCCGATGCCGATGACGACCGGATGCCACACCGCGAGCTCGGCATAGCCGGGCGCGAGGAGCGCGACGAGGTACACGCCCGCCTTCACCATCGCGGCCGCGTGGAGGTACGCCGAGACCGGGGTCGGTGCGGCCATCGCGGCGGGCAGCCAGAAGTGGAACGGCACGAGCGCGCTCTTCGAGATCGCGCCGACGAGCACGAGCGCGATGCCGACCTCGCCCGCGAGGCCGGTCACGGGGTTCGCGACGAGCGCGGAGATCGAGGTGGTGCCGCCCGCGACGGCGAGGATCACGATGCCGACGAGCATCGTGAGACCGCCGAACGTGGTCACCGTGAGCGCCTGCAGCGCCGCGCCTCGCGCCTCGCGCCGGCCCGCGTCGTGCGCGATGAGCAGGTACGACAGGACGCTCGTGGCCTCCCAGAACGTGAACAGCACGTACACGTCGTCGGCGGTGACGAGCCCGAGCATGACGCCGGCGAACGCGAGCAGGAGCGCCGCGAACCGGCCGAGCGACGGCTCGTCGTCGCGGAAGTACCACGTGCAGTAGAGCAGCACGAGCGCGCCGATGCCGGTCACGACGAGCGCGAGGAGGAGCGAGAGCGCGTCGAGGCGGAACGACAGCGCGATGTCGAGCGCGCGGATCCACTCGATGCGCTCGGTGACGACCTCGCCGGCGGCGACCGCCGGCACGAGCGTGAGCAGCCATCCGAAGACCGCGGTGGGCACGATCGCGACGATGGGGAAGACGCGGCGACCGAGGGGCCTCGCGGCGAACGGCGTGACCAGGGCCACTGCGGCGAACGCGACGAGGGAGAAGATCATCCGTTCTCCCATCGCGCCCGCATCGTCAGTCCGGCGCCCAGTCTACCGGGGCGGTCCGGCGGATCCGGTTGACCGGTCCGACTGGTGACCCGGCTGAATCGGATGGCGCGGGGCGTTCGGGTGCGAGGATGGCGGCATGGCCATCCTCATCCAGCCGGCCGAACTCGCCGCCCGCCTCGAGGCCGGCGTCGCGCGCACCGTCGTGCTCGACGTCCGCTGGACGCTCGCCCAACCCGACGGGCGCGACGCATTCCGTGCCGGGCATGTCCCGGACGCCGTGTACGTGGATCTCGACACCGAGCTCGCCGACCACGGCGTGCTCGGCGAGGGGCGCCATCCGCTGCCGTCCGAGACGGCGTTCACGGCGGCCATGCGGCGCTGGGGCCTGCACGACGGCGACACCGTCGTGGTGATGGACGACGCCGGCGGCACCTCGGCGGCGCGCGCGTGGTGGCTGCTGCGGCACGCGGGCGTCGACGACGTCCGGATCCTCGACGGTGCGCTCGCCGCATGGCGCGAGGCCGGGCTGCCCCTCGAGTCGGGTGACGTCGAGCCCGAGCCCGGTGACGCGACCGCCCGCTTCGGCGCCATGCCGGTCGTCGACCTCGACGAGGCCGACGCGCTCGCCTCGACCGAGGGCGGCGTGCTGCTCGACTCGCGCGCGGGCGAACGGTACCGAGGCGAGGTCGAGCCGATCGACCCGCGTGCCGGTCACATCCCCGGAGCGGTATCGGCGCCGACCGTCGACAACCTCGGGCCCGACGGCCGGTTCCTCCCGGCCGACGCGCTCCGCGCACGCTTCGACGCGCTCGGCGTCGACGGCGCGCACCCCGTCGCCGCCTACTGCGGCTCGGGCGTGACTGCGGCCCACCAGGTCGCGGCGCTCGCGATCGCCGGCGTCGATGCCGCGCTCTACCCCGGCTCGTTCAGCCAGTGGTCGAACCGACCCGACCGGCCCGTCGCGACCGGGCCGCGGCCCGAGGGCGACGACCTCACCCCTCCGCCGGACGGTGCCCCACCGCGACGAGCGACGTGACGTCGACCGAAGCGACTCCGCGGGCCTCGAGCTCGGCGAGGTAGCGCTCCCGCACGCCGTCGACGGCCTCGTCGTCGAGTCCGTCGAGCAGTGCCCGGAACCCCGTGCCCACCGCGATCTCCCACGCGAGCCCGGGTTCGAGCTCGAGATGGCGGGGCACGGCCTCCGCGCGCACGTCGACGAGGCCGCGCTCGGTCAGCCAGTGCGCGAAGCTCCCCGCGGTCTCCGCCTGCTCCATCGCGGGCCCGGCCGCGTCGGTGACCGGCGGCACGCGGTCGTCGGGGGGCAGCGCCGCTGCGAGCACGTCGCCGAGCGGCTCGAGCGCGCCGTGCGCCCACACCGTCACGGCGACGCGGCCGCCCGGACGCGCGCACTCCACGAGGTGACGCGTGCCCTGCTCGATGTCGTCGAGCGTGAACACGCCGAGCATGCACTGCACGAGGTCGTAGCCCGTGTACGGCCATGCGGCCGGATCGCCGACGTGCGTCCGGAGCTGCGGCATCCGCTCGCCCGCACGCTCGCGCAGCAGCTCGATCATCGACTCGGACCGGTCGACGGCGTCGACCACCCCGCCGGGCCCCACCAGCTCGGCGGTCGGCAGCGCAGTGGCTCCGTCTCGCGCGCACGCGTCGAACACGCGCTCGTCGAATCGCGGGTTCGACCGCAGCACGGTCGCCCGCCCGATCGGATCCCACAGCACCTCGTCAAGCTCGGCGAATGCTCCCGCCTCGACATCCCCCATGTGCACATTCTCGGCGTCACCGGCGGATTCGTGAAGACTCAGGGAATCGAGACACGGATCGTGCAGACTGGTCCCTCGACCTCGCATCCGATCGAAACGAGAACCCCCACCATGAACCGTGCCCTCCGCCGCGGCGCGCCCATCGCCCTCGCGTCAGTGACCGCCCTGCTCCTCGTCGGCTGCGCAGGCAGCGGCTCCGACCCCGAGCCGACCGCGACCGACGAGGCGGCGGCCTGCCTCGAGGTCGAGGCGGGCGAGCAGAGCGACGCGATCGAGGTAACGGGCGACTTCGGCACCGCCCTCACGGCGACCTTCGAGACCCCCCTCGAGGCCGAGGAACTGCAGCGCACCATCGACATCGAGGGCGACGGCGACGAGACCACGGCGGGCGACGAGG
>DASTQT010000254.1:0-5154 GCA_035761605.1 Agromyces sp.
CTCAGGATGAGGCCGGAGTAGGTGATGTAGACGGCGCCGTCGGCATCCCATGCGATATCGGGGTCGATGCCGTCGAGCGAGGCGGAGCCGTCCTGCTTCAGGATGAGGTCGCCGTCGCTCCACGGCCCGGCGGGGTCGGTCGCGGTGAAGTGCAGCATGCCGCGCCCCATCGCGTCGGTGATCACGAGGTGGAACACGCCGTCGCGGTGCCGGTTGGTCGGCGCCCACGCTCCGCCGGCCGTCGGCACGTCCTCCACGGCCAGCTGGCCGGGCCGGGTCGCGACGTGGCCGATGCGCGTCCACTCGACGAAGTCGCGCGAGTGGTAGATCGGGATGCCCGGCAGGTACTCGAACGTCGACGTCGCGAGATAGAAGTCGTCGCCCACTCGCACGACGCTCGGGTCGGGGTTGAAGCCCGGGATGAGCGGGTTCGGGTAATCGTGCGGCATCAGGCGAGGACCTCCGCCGCGTCCGCCGCCGGCGTGACGCTCGTCTCGAGCGCGAGGTCGTCGACGGATGCCCCGGCGCGGAGCGTGAACGCACCCGGCTCGAGCTCCCAGCCGCCGTCCCAGTGCGCGAAGCGCCGCGCGTCGACGGGGATGTCCACCGTCACGGTCTCGCCCGCGCCGGCACGCACGACGCCGAAGCCGACGAGCCAGCGCACGGGGCGCTCGATCGCCGAGTCCTCGCGCGACGCGTAGAGCTGCACGACCTGCTTGCCGGCGCGCTCGCCCGTGTTGGTCACGGTGACCTGCACGACGGCATCGTCCGGGCTCGCTCCGGATGAGGCATCCGCCACGGCGATCTCGTCGAACGACCACGTCGTGTAGCCGAGGCCGTGCCCGAACGGATAGGCCGGAGCCACGCCCGCACGCAGCCACGCGCGGTAGCCGACGTGGATGCCCTCGGCGTAGGTCAGGCGCCCGTCGACCGGGGTCACATCGCGCACGGGCACGTCCTCGAGCGTCGCGGGCCACGAGGTGGGCAGGCGCCCGCCGGGCTCGGCCGCGCCGAGCAGGATGTCGGCGATCGCGTCGCCGAACTCCTGGCCGCCGAACCAGCCGAGCAGCACCGCCGCGACGTCGTCGCGCCAGGGCATGAGCACGGGCGAGCCCGAGTTCACGATCACGACGGTGCGGGGATTCACGGCGGCGACCGCACGGACGAGCTCGTCCTGCCGGCCGGGCAGATCGAGGTCGGAGCGGTCGTAGCCCTCGGATTCGACCTTCGAGTTCGTGCCGACGACGACCACGGCGACCTCGGATGCTCGGGCCGCCTCGACCGCCCGCGCGATGAGCGCGTCGGGGTCGGAGTCGTCGGGCGCGACGCCGAACGTGACGCTGAGCGCGTTCGCGAGCGCACCGTCGGCCGGGCCGATCTCGAACTCGGCGCGGACGTCGAGCGGAACGCCGGCCTGCACGGCGATCGGCGCGGTCATCGAGGGCGGCGACAGGAACGCCGCCCCGAGGTCGGTGCCGGTGATCACCGGCTGGTCGTCGAGCACGAGCTCGCCGTCGACCCACACGCGGCCGTGCTTGGCGGTGGCGAAGCCGAGCAGGATCGTCCCGGTCTCGTCGGGGGTGTACGTGGTGTGCAGCTCGAGCACGTCGGACGCGGCGATCGGCGCGTCGCCGCCGAACCACACGAGCGCGGTCGAGCGGCGGTCCTCGCTGAACACGTCGACGCCGTCGGCGTCGCGGAACGTCGCGACCAGGCCGGGCTCGCCCGTTCGCGGGTTGGTCAGGCGGGCGAGCGGGATCTCGGCGACGCCCTCCTGCACGACCGCACCGACCTCGTACACGACCTCGGCGGCCGGGAGCGCACGGCGGAGCCCGTCGATCGGGGTGACCACCTCGTCGGGCAGCACGGTCGCGCTGCCGCCGCCCTGCGTGCGCGCGTCGCGCGCGTTGTGGCCGATCACGGCCACCTTCGAGAGGTTCGACGGATGCCACGGCAGCTCGCCGTCGTTCTTCACGAGCACTGCGCCCTCGACCTCGGCCTCGCGCGCGAACGCGTGCCCGTCGAGCGGAGCGGGCGTGACGGCCGTGGTGCCCTCCAGTGCGCCGACTCGCTCGGCGAGGAGCAGCAGGCGCAGCACCTTGCGGTCGAGGTCGGCCTCGTCCACGCGGCCGTCGCGGACGGCGTCGGCGAGGTCCTCCCACGCGGGTGCCGGGCCGGGCATCGCGAGGTCCTGCGCCGAGGGCACCGAGCCGAGGCTGCGGACCGCGGTCCAGTCGGAGATCACGGCGCCGTCGAAGCCCCACTCGGAGTTCAGCGGCGTCTCGAGCAGGTCGTTCTCGGTCATGGTCACGCCGTCGACCGAGTTGTACGCGCTCATGATCGCCCAGGCGCCGGCCTCGACCGTGCGCTCGAAGGGCAGGAGGTACAGCTCGCGCAGGGCACGCTCGTCCACCTCGACGTCGACCGTGAACCGGTCGGTCTCCGAATCGTTCGCGACGTAGTGCTTCGGCGTCGCGGCGACGCCGTTGGCCTGCAGCCCGTCGACGTACGCGGCACCGAGCTCGCCCGAGAGCCACGGGTCCTCGCTGAAGCACTCGAAGTGGCGGCCCCCGAGCGGCGATCGGTGGAGGTTGATCGTCGGTCCGAGGACCACGTCGACGCCCTTGCGGCGCGCCTCCGACGCCGAGGCGGCGCCGTAGCGGCGGGCGAGCGCCGCGTCCCACGACGCGGCGAGCGCCGTGCCCGACGGCAGGTTGAGCGACGGGTCGCGCTCGTCCCACACCGGTCCGCGCACGCCGGCCGGGCCGTCGGAGAGGGTCATCGCCCGCAGGCCGATGCTCGGCAGCGGCACGGTGGTCCAGAAGTCGGCGCCGCGCACGAGCGCGACCTTGTCGTCGAGGCTGAGTCGCTCGAGCAGGGGGCGCAGGTGATCGGTGGCGTGGGTCATCGGGGTTCCTTCGTCGTGGCGCGGGTCAGGCCGCGGTCTCGAGGAGGCGCCGGCGCGCGGCGCGGCGCTCCTCCTGGTGGTCGGGGTTCGGCACGGGCGCGGCCATGAAGAGGCGCTGCGTGTACGGGTGCTCCGGGCGCGCCGTCACCTGGTCGCCGTCGCCGTACTCGACGATCTCGCCGTGGTACATGACCGCGACGCGGTGGCTGATATGCCGGACGACCGCGAGGTCGTGGGAGACGAACAGGTAGGCGACGCCGGTGCGCTCCTGGATCTCGATGAACAGGTCGAGCACGCGCGCCTGCGTCGACAGGTCGAGCGCCGAGACGGGCTCGTCGCACACGATGAGCTTCGGGGCGAGCGCGAGCGCGCGGGCGCTCGCGACGCGCTGGCGCTGGCCGCCCGAGAACTCGCGAGGCAGGCGCGATCGGGCGTCGGTCGGCAGGCCCACCTGGTCGAGCAGCCCACCGACGTGCTGCTTCGCCTCGGCCGGCTTGATGCCGCGGACCGTGAGCGGCTCGACGAGGATCTGCTCGATCGTCATCGACGGGTTGAGCGACGAGTACGGGTCCTGGAACACGACCTGGATCTCGCTCGACAGGTCGCGGCGCTCGCGCCGGTTCAGGTGCGAGATGTCGCGGCCGTCGTATCGGATGACGCCCTCGGTGACGGGAGCGAGCCCGAGCACCGCACGACCGAGCGTGGTCTTACCCGATCCCGACTCGCCCACGAGCCCGACGGTCTCACCCGGCTCGATGTCGAGCGAGGCGCCCTTGAGGGCGCGGAACGGCTGGGCGCGGAACCCCTTGCCGGGGTATTCGACGACGAGGTCCCGGACCTCGAGCAGCGGCGCGGTCATCGCACGCCTCCCTTCGTGAGCAGCCCCTCGACGGCGGTGCCGAGCGGCGGACGGGCGGGACCCTCGTCGAGGATCGCGGAGAGCAGGGACCGCGTGTACGGGTGCTCCGGGTGGCCGAGGATGGCCCGGACCGGGCCTGTCTCGACGATGAGGCCCTGCCGCATGACCGACACGCGGTCGCACAGGTCGGCGACGACGCCGAAGTTGTGGGTCACGAGCATGAGCGCGAGGTTGCGCTCCTGCTGCAGGTCGCGGAGCAAGTCGAGCACCTCGGCCTGCACCGTCACGTCGAGCGCCGTGGTCGGCTCGTCGGCGATGATCAGGTCGGGCTGGGTCGACACGGCGCCGGCGATGAGCACGCGCTGCGCCATCCCGCCGCTGACCTCGAACGGGTAGGCGTCGAAGGTGCGCTTCGGGTTCGGGATGCCGACCCGCTCGAGCAGGGCGAGCGACTTCTCGGTCGCCTCCTTCTTCGAGAGGCCGAGCGTCACGCGGAGCGGCTCGACGAGCTGGCTGCCGATCGTGAACGACGGGTCGAGGTTCGACATCGGCTCCTGCGGGATGTAGCCGATGCGGCGGCCGCGGATCGCGGTGTACTCCTTCTCGCCGAGCGTGTCGAGGCGCGTGCCCTCGTAGTCGACCGTGCCGCCCGTGATGTGGCCGCCTCGCGGCAGCAGGCCGAGCACGGCGAACGCGGTCTGGGTCTTGCCCGAGCCGGACTCGCCGATCAGGCCGTGCACCTCGCCGCGACGGATGTCGAGCGAGACGCCGTGCACGACCTCGAGCGGGTCGCCCTTCTCCTGGTCGTAGCCGACCCGCAGGTCGCTGACGCGGAGCACGGTCTCGCCGGCACGGGAAGCGGCCCAGTCGTCGTCCTCGTGGCGGATCGTCGGCTCGCCGGCGACGACCGGGACGGACTCGGTGACCGCGCCGATGGAGGTCGTGACCGCGGCGACCGAGCCGGTCGCGGTCGCGACGGCGCGGCGGCGTCGCCGGCGCACGACGGCCGTGCGCTCGAGCGCGTCGCGCATCGCGTTCGCGAGGAGCGTCAGGGCGATGCAGGTGAGGGCGATCGCGAGCGACGGCCAGAGCATGAGCAGCGGCGCGCGGTAGATGTTCGCGAAGCCGTCGTTGAGCATGCCACCCCAGGTGGGCACCGACGTGTCGCCGAGGCCCAGGAACTCGAGTCCCGACTGGATGGCGATCGCGATGCCGGCGATGATCGCCGACTGGATGATGATCGGGGCGCGAACGACCGAGAGGATGTGCCGCGCGATGATCCGACCGTCACCGAGGCCGGAGACCCGGGCGGCGTCGACGTAGAGCTCGGAGCGCACGCCGCTCACGGCGGCGTACACCAACCGGTAGTAGGCGGGCGAGAGCAGGA
>DASTQT010000255.1:0-2687 GCA_035761605.1 Agromyces sp.
CGACGGCAACTCGATCATCGACCTCGGCTCGGGCATCGCCGTCACGGGCGTCGGCAACTCGAACCCGCGCGTCGTCGAGGCCGTCACCGCCCAGCTCAACTCCTTCACGCACACGTGCTTCACCGTCGCGCCGTACGACTCGTATGTCGCCGTCGCCGAGAAGCTCAACGAGCTCACCCCGGGCGACCACGAGAAGCGCTCGGCCCTCTTCAACTCGGGCGCCGAGGCCGTCGAGAACGCCGTCAAGATCGCGCGCCACTTCACCAAGAAGATGGCCGTCGTCGCGTTCGACCACGCCTACCATGGCCGCACCAACCTCACGATGGGCCTCACCGCGAAGAACATCCCGTACAAGGACGGCTTCGGCCCGTTCGCGCCCGAGGTGTACCGCGCGCCGCTCAGCTACCCCTACCGCGACAACGGCCTCTCGGGCGCCGAGGCCGCGGCCCGCGCGATCACGCAGATCGAGAAGCAGATCGGCGCGAACAACCTCGCCGCCATCATCATCGAGCCCATCCAGGGCGAGGGCGGCTTCATCGTGCCCGCCCCCGGCTTCCTGTCGGCGCTCGTGACGTGGGCGAACGAGAACGACGTCGTGTTCATCGCCGACGAGGTGCAGACCGGCTTCGGCCGCACCGGCGCCTGGTTCGCCAGCGAGCACGAGGGCATCGTGCCCGACCTCGTCGTCACCGCGAAGGGCATCGCCGGCGGCCTGCCGCTCTCCGCGGTCACCGGTCGCGCCGACATCATGGACTCCGCCAACGCGGGCGGCCTCGGCGGCACCTACGGCGGCAACCCGCTCGCGTGCGCCGCGGCGCTCGCCGCGATCGAGTCGTACGAGCAGGACGGCCTCATCGAGCGCGCCAGGCAGATCGGCGCGGTGCTCATCGGCCGCCTCAACGCGCTCCGCACCGCCGACGCCCGCATCGGCGACGTCCGCGGACGCGGCGCCATGGTCGCGATCGAGCTCGTCGACCCCGAGACCGGCGCGCCCGACGCGGCCCTCACCGGCAAGCTCGCCGCGTACGCCGCCGCGAACGGCGTGCTCGTGCTCACGTGCGGCACGTACGGCAACGTCATCCGGTTCCTGCCGCCGCTGACCATCGGCGACGAGCTGCTCGTCGAGGGTCTCGACGTCCTCGCGGAAGGGCTGAAGCAGGCATGAACCCCGTGACGGCGCCGACGATGTTGCCGACGGATGCCGCGGCATCCGTCACCCGCCCCGGTCTCGAGACGCCGCCTGCGGCGGCTCCTCGACCCGCGCACGCCGAGCCCACCCCGCTCGTCGACGCGCGCGCGCAGCTCGCCGAAGCGGTGACCCTGCTCGGCTACGGCGACGGCCTCCACCAGATGCTCGCGACCCCGCGCCGCGAGCTGAGCGTGGCCGTGCCGCTGCGCATGGACAGCGGCGAGAGCCGCCTGTACCTGGGCTACCGCGTGCAGCACAACTTCTCCCGCGGACCGGCCAAGGGCGGCCTGCGCTACGCACCGAACGTCAACCTCGACGAGGTGCGTGCGCTCGCGATGTGGATGACCTGGAAGTGCGCCCTGCTCGACGTGCCGTACGGCGGCGCCAAGGGCGGCGTCGCGATCGACCCCCGCGAGCACTCCACGGCCGAGCTCGAGCGCGTGACCCGTCGCTACACGAGCGAGATCCTGCCGATCATCGGCCCGGAGCGCGACATCCCCGCGCCCGACATCGGCACCGACGAGCAGACCATGGCCTGGATGATGGACACCTACTCCGTCAACAGCGGCTACACGGTGCCCGGCATCGTGACCGGCAAGCCGATCTCGCTCGGCGGGTCGCTGGGCCGCGCGTCGGCCACGAGCCGCGGCGTCACGCACATCGCGCTCGCGGCACTGCGCCACGCCGGGCTCGAGCCGGCCCGCTCGACCGCGGCCGTGCAGGGCTTCGGAAAGGTCGGCGCGGATGCCGCCCGGTTCCTCGCCGAGGCGGGCGTGAACGTCACCGCGGTCAGCGACCAGTACGGCGCGCTCCGCAACGACGGCGGCATCGACATCGAGGCGCTCATCGACCACGTCCGCGCGAGCGGCTCCGTCGTCGGATTCGCGGGGGCCGATGAGCTCGACCGCGACCACCTGCTCACGCAGGACGTCGACCTGCTCGTGCCGGCGGCCGTCGAGGGCGTGCTCAACGAGTCCAATGCGCGCGACGTGCTCGCCCGCGTGATCGTGGAGGGCGCGAACGGCCCCACGACGCCCGCCGCCGACGCGATCCTGCGGGAGCGCGGCGTGCTCGTCGTCCCCGACATCCTCGCCAACGCGGGCGGTGTCATCGTCTCGTACTTCGAATGGGTCCAGGCCAACCAGGCGTACTGGTGGCGGGCCGACGAGGTCGAGAGCAGACTGGAGGAGCGGATGCTGAACGCCTGGCGTCACGTGCTCGGCTACGCCGAGGCCCGCGACCTCTCGCTCCGCACCGCCGCCACGGCGCTCGCCGTCGAACGCGTCGCCGAGGCGCATCGCCTCCGCGGCCTCTACCCGTGATCGCGCGAGACCCGCGCACGACAAGGAACGGAAACCCCAGCATGACCACTGCAACGCAGGAATCCGCACTTCTCGACCGCGTCGCCGACGGCCTCTTCATCGGCGGCGAGTGGGTCGCCGCCGAGGGCGGGAAGACCTTCGAGGTCCGCGACCCCTCCACGGGCGCCGTGCTGAAG
>DASTQT010000256.1:0-9205 GCA_035761605.1 Agromyces sp.
GTCTCGGGCGAGGTCTCCGTCGGCGACCACACCGGCCGGGTGACCGCACACACCGTGTCGGGCGACGTGACCGTCACCGGCGAGGTCGGCTCGTTCAACGCCGACACGGTGTCGGGCGACATGATCCTCGACGTGAAGGGCACGCCCGGGCGCGTCGACACCAACACGGTGTCGGGCGACCTGACGCTGCGCTTCGATGCCGGCAGCGGCGCCCGCTACCGCGTGAACACCGTGACCGGCTCACTGCTCCTCGACGACACGCAGATCAAGGGCACGCTCGGCAAGGGCTTCGAACGCGTCACGGGCGAGCTCGACGGCACCTGGCTCGACCTTCGAGCGAACAGCGTGTCGGGCAACATCGCGGTGATCCGCCGCCAGCCGGCCGGCGCTCCCGCCGAGGCCGGCGAGGCATCCGCATGACCCCCCCGGTCTTCGCCCACGGGAACCTGCGCCTCTACCTGCTCGCCCTGCTCGAGGAGCAGCCCCGTCACGGGTACGAACTGATCCAGGCCCTGTCCGACCGATTCGGCGGCACGTACTCGCCGAGCGCCGGCACGATCTACCCCCGTCTCGCCAAGCTCGAGGAGGAGGGGCTCGTGACCAAGCGTACCGACGGCCGCAAGTCGGTGTACGAGATCACCGACGCAGGCCGAGCCGAGCTCGAGTCGCGCCGGCACGAGCTCGACGCCATCGAGGACGACGTGACCGACTCGGTCCGCCGGCTCGCCCAGGGCGTGCGCGCCGAGGTCGACTCGGCGATGCGCACGCTCCGCGCCGAGCTCGCGAACGCCGCGCGCGAGGCGCGGAAGGCCGCGAGCACGGAGCCCGCGACGCCGCAGCCGAACGCCGAGTCGACGCGTGCGATGCACGAGGCCGACCTCGTCATCACCGAGTTCCGCCAGCAGCTCCGGCTCGAGTTCCGCAACCAGGCCAACCGGGGTCGCGTCAGCGGCGACACCGTGTCGCTGCTCCGCTCCCGGCTCGCCGACGTGCGCTCGGAGGTGCTGCGGGAGCTCGCGCAGCGCTGAGACCGGCATGCCTGCCTCCGGCGTGATTCGCAGGATGAGCCGCGTCAGGGCCGATGTACGGCAGCCCTGACGCGGCTCATCCTGCATTCTCGCGACGGCGACGGCGACGGCGACGGCACCGGCACCGGAACGCCCGGACGGCCGGGTGGCGGATGTCGGCGGCATCCGCTTGGCTTCCGGACATGACGGATGTCTCGCTGCGCCCATGGTCGGTCGACGACCTCGACCAGCTGCGCCGGGCGAACGCACCCGAGCTCACGGGGCACCTCGGCGGACCCGAGAGCGACGAGCAGGTCGTCGCCCGCCACGCGCGTTACGTGCAGGGCCGCCTCGACGGCAGTTCGTGGATGTCGGTGATCGTCACGCCCGAGCATCCCGAGGGCGTCGGCACGATCGGGTTCTGGCCGACGGAGCACCACGGTCGTGCGACCTTCGAGGCCGGCTGGGCGGTGCTTCCCGAGCACCAGGGTCGCGGCATCGCGGGCGCGGCGCTCCGCCTGCTGATCGAGGAGGCGCGGCGCGTCGATCCGGCGCGCGACCTCGTCGCCTTCCCGCGCGTCGACAATGCGCCGTCGAACGCGATCTGCCGTCGTGCCGGCTTCCGCTGCGAGGGCGTGGAGGAATTCGAGTACCCGAAGGGCACCTGGCTGCCCTCGAATGTGTGGGTGCTGCCGCTCGGCGGGGCGACCGCGGCGTAGCCTCGACGCGTGCTCCCCTACCTCGCGGTGTTCGCCGGCGGCCTCGTCGGCACGGGCCTGCGGCTCGCGGCGGATGTCGCCCTCCCCCACGCCGACGACGGGTTCCCGTGGTCGACGCTCATCGTCAATCTCGTCGGCACGTTCGCACTCGGCTGGCTCGCCGGCGGCCTGTGGACACGGCCGTCGACCCCGACCTGGCTCAAGGCCGGCGTCGGTTCGGGCGTCATCGGCTCGTTCACGACGCTGTCGGCGGTCATGGGCGCGATCACGATCCTCGGCCGTGAGGGCGAGACGACGCTCGCGATCGTGTACCTCGCCATCTCGCTCGTGGCGGGCTTATCTCTCGCGGTGGGCGGCCTGAAGATCGGGTCCTCCCTCGCGCACCGCCCCATGCCGACCGAGGTCACCGACGACGGGGCGACCCTGTGAGCCCGCTCCTGGTGGCGGCGGTGCTCGTCGCCGGCGCCGTCGGCGCGGTGATCCGGTACGCGCTGTCGCGGGCGTATCCGGTTCGTCCCGGGCACCTGCCCGGCGGCATCCTGATTGTCAACGTCGTCGGATCGGGCATCGCCGGCGCGCTGATCGGACTCGCGGAGCGCGCGGCGCTCTCGCCCGACCTGCGGCTCGTGCTCGTCACGGGCTTCTGCGGCGGGCTCACCACGTTCAGCACGTGGAGCGTCGAGACGATCGAGCTGGCGGATGGCGGGCGCTGGCGCGCGGCGATCCTCAACGTGGTCGTCACGCTCGCGCTGGGCCTCGGCGCGGCCGTCGCCGCGTACCTGATCGCGCGCTGACCGACGCTCGGATCGCACCGGAGGCGTCGCGCCGTACGGCTGTGCAGCAGACTGAGCCGGCCGCGCCATCCGATCGCTAGATCATCGCCATGATCTGGCGCGCGATCATGCGGCCCGCGCGGTTCGCGCCGATCGTGGACGCCTGCGGGCCGTACCCGGCAAGGAAGATCCGCGGATCCTGCCATGACGCGCCCTGGCCGACCGTGACGCCGCCGGCCTTCTCGCGGAGCTTCAGCGGCGACAGGTGCCGGAGCTCGGGGCGGAATCCCGTGGCCCAGATGATCGCGTCGGCGCGCGCCGACGTGCCGTCGCTCCACAGGACGCGGTCGGCCTCGATGCGATCGAACATGGGCCGCGCGCGGAGCAGGCCGCGCTCGATGCCGGCCGCGATCCGGCGATTCTTCGGCACGCCCGTGCCGCTCACGATGGACGGCAGCGCGCGGCCCGCGCGGGCCGCCTCGTCCTGCCGCGAGACCGCGGCCGAGGCGCCCTCGAGGTCGAGTTCCTGCCGGTCGAGCCAGTCGATCGGCCGGCGTGAGACCCAGGTGAGACCGGATGCGACGCCCTCGAGCTCGAGCATGAAGCCGATCGCCGAGGTGCCGCCGCCGACCACGACGACGTGCTGGTCGCGGAAGTCCTCCGCGGAGGCGAAGTCGGACGTGTGCACGTGGCGGCCGTGGAACTCGCCCATGCCCGGGTAGAACGGCACGAACGGCGAGCCCCAGGTGCCCGTGGCGTTCACCAAGTACTGCGCGCGCAGCTCACCGCGGGGCACGGTCGGCGTGTCGGGCTCCTGGTACGTCCTCCGGCGGCGGCCGAAGAACCCGCGGGCCTTGAGGTCCTCGATCGGCTGCGGGCTCAGGTCCTCGTACTCGATGCGCAGGTCGACGCCGTCGTTCGACACCCGCCGCACGTTGACCGGGCGACGGACCCGCAGGTCGTAGTGCTGCTCGAACCGGCCGTAGTAATCGGCGACCACCTCCTTCGCCGGGAGGCTCCGGTCGGCGGTCTCGAAGCTGACGCCGAGCTCCCCCATGCCCGGCAGGTCGTTCACGCGGTGCGCCGAACCGAGGCGCAGGGACGACCAGCGATGCTGCCACGCGCCACCCGGTCCGGGGGCGCGGTCGAGCATGACGAAGTCCTCGTCAGCGACGAGTTCGAAGCGTCGCAGGTAATAGGCGACCGACAGCCCCGCCTGTCCGGCGCCGATCACCGCGACCTTCACACGGTCGGGGATCGCATCCACCCGTCTATCCCACCATGTCCGAGAGGGTCCCAGCGCCGCCCGGGAGGCCCTCCACAGCGCCGCCGTGGCAGCCGTTCGGCGCTCCCGGCGGTGGTAAACTACCAGCCGGGATTGTTCATATCAGAAAGAGCCGGGTGACGACCATCCCACCCGGCCAGACGTCGTAAGGGGGTCACGCATGGGGCGCGGCCGTCAGAAAGCCAAGCACACCAAGGTCGCGCGGGAGCTGAAGTACTTCAGCCCTGCGACCGACTACAGCGCGCTCGAGCGCGAGCTCACGGCTTCCAACCACGATCACTACGACGACGAAGCGTCGAAGTGGGCCGAGTATTCCGACGACGAGTCCTACGTGCCCGATGACGGCAGCCACCGCGCCTGAGTCCCCACGCGTGAGCGGCGACCTTCCCGGTCGTCGCTGATCAGCCGATCGAGGCCGCCACGGCGAGCGCATCGTCGCGCGCCGAGGTCGGCCAGAGCGCCTCGCCCTTGTGGATCCGCAGGCTGACGATGCCGTGCAGTGCCGCCCAGGCGCGCATGGCGGCGGTCGTGGCATCGGCCTCGCCGATTCCGTGCGCGCGCCTGAGCGCGCCGACCGCGGCGTCGATCACGACCCACCCCGGCTCACTCGGCCCGACCGGGTTGCCGAGGCGGTCGGCGCTCTCGAAGAGCAGCTGGTAGGCGCCGGGATTCGCGAGGCCCCACTCCACGTAGCGCGTGGCGATGTCGGCGAGCGAGACGGACGCCGCGGCGGGCGGGCCGTCGGCGGCGCGCCGCGCCTCATCCGCCTCGGCGGCGTCGGGTCCGAGCACGGCCGCGACGAGCTTGCGGCTCTGCAGGTGCACGACGGCCGCGATGAGTTCCTGCACCGACGCGAAGTGCAGGTAGACCGCGGACGGCGAGACGCCGGCCAGCCGCGCGACTTCGCGGAGCGACAGCGGCGGAGCCGTGCGGGGCTCGACGAGCCTGGCCTCGGCGGCCGCCAGGAGCGCAGTGCGCAGCTGTTCGCCCTCGCCGCGCGCCGAGCGGGGGCGACGGATCTCGCCGGGAGTTGCCATGGAGCTCCTTGACGCGCCTCGAGGTTTGCTGTACACCTGTTAACATAGCAAACTGTACAGGTGTTCACATTGGAGGCATCGTGACGTATTCGCCCCGGCTCGCACTCGTGACCGGCGCCAGTTCCGGGCTCGGCGAGCTCATCGCCGAACGCCTGGCCGAGCGCGGCGCCGACCTCGTGCTCGTCGCACGTCGCCGAGACCGGCTCGACGCGCTCGCCGCACGCCTCGCGGAACGCCACGGCACGCGGAGCACCGTGATCGAGGCCGACCTCGCACGACCGGGCGCCGTGCACGAGATCTGGGCCCGCCTCGACGGGGCGGCCCCCGACACGCTCGTCAATGCCGCCGGCTTCGCCACGCACGGCTCGTTCGCCGGCGAGGATCCCGACCGCGTCCGCGACGAGATCACCGTCAACGTCACCGCGCTCGTCGAGATCATGCGCGCGGGGCTGCCGTCGATGCTCGCCGAAGGACGCGGCGCGGTCGTGAACATCGCGAGCACCGCGGCGTTCCAGCCCGTTCCGGGCATGGCCGTCTACGGCGCCACGAAGTCGTTCGTGCGCGAGGTCACCGAGGCGGTGGCGCAGGAGGTGCGCGGGTCGGGCGTGAAGGTCATCGCGCTCTGCCCGGGCGCGACGCGCACCGAGTTCTTCGACGTCGTCGGCAACCGCGAGGCCGCGGTCGGCACTCCGGTCGATCCCTCCACGGTGGTCGACGCGCTGATGCGCGCCCTCGATCGGCCCCGCACGCCGAGCGTGCTGGTCACCGGATTCGCCAACCGGATCGGCGCCGCGTTCGCCCGCGTCGCGCCGCATCGGCTCGTGATGCCGATCGCGTCGCGAGCGATCAGCTACAAGCCGGGCGATTCGCCCGTGCCGGCGCCGTCGGGGCGCTGAGGCTCAGCCCCGCACCATCCGCCGCAGGCCGAGCCCGGTCAGCAGCGCGACCGTGGACGCCATCAGCACGCCGCCGGCCGCGAACAGCGCGAAGACCAGCGCCGGAGCGCTCGACTCGTCGATGAACGGCGACGGCAGGAACGTGAACACGAGGCCGACGAGCCACGCGCCCATGTTGATCGGCACCCAGCGCCAGGCGCGCGGCACGCCTGCCCGAGCGAGCACGGGCCACTGCGCAAGCGGAATCGTGGCGAGCAGCACGAGCCCGGCCGCTCCCGCCACCGCCCAGGACCACGGCGACGACCAGTCGATCGCGACCCGGAGATCGGCAAAGGTCGGCAGCAGCATCCCGATCGACCAGGCGACCGACGCCGCGATCGCCGTCGCCCCGACCCAGCGGCCGATCGGCACCTCCGCGCTCGATCCGCGCAGGCCCAGCGACTGTCCCAGCCCGAGCAGCGCGCCCTCCCCCGAACCGAGCACGACGAGCAGCGCCCACGCGCCCCACGCCTCGAGGCCGAGCATCGCGGCGAGCGCGAAGCCGGTCACCGGGATGAGGAACCCGAAGCTCTCACCCAGCACCGTGAAGCCGACCCAGCGCCCGAGGCGCGGTGCCGTGCGGGCGGCGACGGAGACATCGTCCATGTCGCCACGGTATGGGCGCGACGCCCGCCGGGCCGTGCCGAAGGACCCGAGACGGCGGCTCCGACCACGGCACGAGGTCAGACCGCTGCACCCCGCGGCGAGAGCGAGCCCCATGCGAGAAGCGTGAGCACCACCCGCGCGACGCCGATCGCCCAGGGGATCGGCAGGTCGAAGCCCAGCCAGAACACGATCTCGACGGGAAGCAGCGCGAGGTTGAGCACGGCACCCACGCGAGACCCCTGCCAGAGGAGCCATCCCGAGAACGCCACGATGATCGCGACGAGGAGGAAGGCGACGAGGAGCGCCGCGAACACCCCGGGGTCGTACCGAGCCGACCATCGGCCGCCGTACATCTCGAACATGCCGAAGAACGACGGCAACCGGCCGCCCGTCTGCAGGTGGTAGATGGCGATCGGGATGGCGGGGAGCCCGAATCCCGCGGCGTAGACCCAGGTGACGATCGCGTCGATGCGTGCCAGGGTCATGAGGGCCTCGCTTCCGACCGTGGGCGCGGCGGTTCGCCGAGATGCTACTCCTGCGGTGCCGTCGCGGCAGCCCTCCAGCGCGCTGCCTCGTCGGCGAACTGCTCGAGCTCGGCGAGCGTGCCGCCGACCGTGATCGCGCGCAGCACGACCTCGTCGACCACGTCGTACGCGGCGAGCGTCGAGCCTCGGTCGATGGTCGCGTCGATCGGGTTCACGCCGAGCCGGGCGAAGTTCGCGGCGTACGACGCGTACGAGCCGTAGCGGTCGGCTTCGCGCTGGAGCGCGGCCCGGGCGGCGCCGTCGACGATCGTGCGGGCGTAGAGCACGCCTCGCACCGCGCCGGCACGCTCGCCGGCGTCGCGGCGGAGGTCGTCCATCGCCCGCGCGGCGGCGGTCGGCGTGAGCCAGTTGAGCACGACCGCGTCGGCCCGTTCGGCGGCGAGCCGGCGCATGCGCGGGCCGAGTGCGCCGACCGCCACCGCGGCATCGGTGCGGGCGCGCAGCTCGGCGACGCCTTCGGCGACGACGACGAGCGGATGGCGCGCTCCGCCCGAGCCGATGCCGATGGTCGTGCGCTCCTCGGGGAGGCCGTCGAGGACGAGCCTCTCGACGGGACGACGATCGAGCGGGATCACGCCGGTCGCGAGCCCGAGCCGCTCGGTTACCTCGGCCACCACCCGCAGCCCGGCGAGCGAGTCGCCGCCCGGCACGTCGTTGAGCCACAGCCGCTCGAAGCCGAGCCGCTCGAGCCGCGGGGCGAGCGCGCGGAGGATCTCGGGGTCGGTCGCGCCGGGCAGCCCGAGCGAGAGCGCGGCGCGCACGGTCAGTCCCGGTACGAGCCGACGAGGCGCACCGCGCCACCGTCGACGCCCTTGGCGCCCTGCTCCCAGCCCGCGGCCGAGGCGTCGTGCGCGCCCGTCGCGACCGTGCCGACCTGCCAGGCGGGCAGGCCGAGCGCGTCGAGTTCGGCGGTGACGGATGCCGCGGCATCCGCTGCGACGACCGCGAAGAAGCCGATGCCGAGGTTCCAGGTGCCCTCGGTGGACTCGAGCGTCGTGCCCGCGAGGTCGTTGAGCACGCGGAAGACGGGCTGCGGCGACCAGGTCGACCGGTCGACCTCCACCCACGAGCCTCGGGGCAGCACGCGCGCGAGGTTCGCGGCGATGCCGCCGCCCGTGACGTGCGAGAGCGAGTGGACCGCGGTGCCGAGCTGCTCGTGCTCGAGGAGCTTGACGAGCGGACCCGAGTAGAGGCGCGTGGGCTCGAGGAGCGCCTGGCCCCACGTCGTGCCGAGGTCGGCCGCGGCATCCGTGTACGTCAGGTTCGCGTTCGACAGGATGTGCCGGACGAGCGAGAAGCCATTGGAGTGCAGGCCGCTGGACTCGATCGCGATGACCGCGTCGCCGTCCACGACGCGCTCGGCGCCCAGCGCCCGGTCGGCCTCGACCACGCCGACGGCGGCGCCTGCGACGTCGTAGTCGTCGACGCCCATGAGGCCGGGGTGCTCGGCGGTCTCGCCGCCGACGAGCGCGGTGCCGGTCTCGGCGCACGCCCGCGCGATGCCGGTCACGATCGCGGCGATGCGCTCGGGCACGACCTTGCCGCACGCGATGTAGTCGGTCATGAAGAGCGGCGTCGCGCCGACGACGACGATGTCGTCGACGACCATGCCCACGAGGTCCTGCCCGATGGTGTCGTGCACGTCGAGCGCCTGGGCGATCGCGATCTTCGTGCCGACGCCGTCGGTCGAGGTCGCGAGCAGCGGCCGGCGGTAGTCCTTGGCGAATGAGAGGTCGTAGAGGCCGGCGAACCCGCCGACGCCGCCGAGCACGTTCGGCCCGTGGGTCTTCGCGACCGCCTCCTTCATCAACTCGACGGCGAGGTCGCCGGCGGCGGTGTCGACTCCGGCAGCGGCGTAGGACGAGTTCGCGCTCACCCGACAAGGGTACCCGTGCGGGCGCGCGCCTCCGGGCCGCATGACGGGGGCGGACGGTAGAATCCGGACATGCACGCGGGGTCCACGCCTTCGTGGGTGATTCGCGAGAACGCGAGCACCGCGGTGCTGCTCGCCCTCTACCTCCGCGAGGTGCTCGGCATCGCATCACCCGCCGAGTTGCCGCGCCTGCGCGACGTCGGCCGCGTCGGTCCCGAGGGCCGGCGCGACGTCGACGCGCATGACACGCTCGAGAAGCAGTGGCGCGAGTGGTGGGCGATGACCGTCGAGCCCGAGGAGCACCCGTCGTCGGTCCCGCTCGAGCTGGTCGACGAGTACGGCACGGCGATCGCGCTGCCCGTGACGGGCGCCGAGGCACTCGCCGCCGCCATCCGCCCCCACGCCGAGGCGGCACTCGCCTGGGC
>DASTQT010000257.1:0-2633 GCA_035761605.1 Agromyces sp.
AGGCGCTCGCGCTCGGCTTCGACGCCGTCTGCACGGGCCACTACGCGACGATCGTGACGGATGCCGCGGGCAACCGCGAGCTGCACCGCGCGAGCGCGTGGGCGAAGGACCAGTCGTACGTGCTCGGCGTGCTCACCGCCGAGCAGCTCGCGCACGCGTACTTCCCGCTCGGCGACACGCCGTCCAAGCAGCTCGTGCGCGAGGAGGCGGCGCGCCGCGGGCTCTCCGTCGCGCAGAAGCCCGACTCGCACGACATCTGCTTCATCCCCGACGGCGACACGCGCGGATGGCTCGGCGACAAGGTCGGCGTCGCGCCCGGCGACATCGTCGACCGTTCGGGTGACGTCGTCGGCTCGCACGAGGGCGCGCACGCCTACACGGTCGGGCAGCGCCGCGGCCTCCACCTCGGAACGCCCGCTCCCGACGGCAGGCCCCGCTTCGTGCTCGAGGTGCGGCCGAAGGAGAACACCGTCGTGGTCGGCCCGAAGGAGGCGCTCGCGATCGCCGAGATCGCCGGCGGCCGCTTCACGTGGGCGGGTCTGCCGCCCGTCGACCCGGGCGAGCCGTTCGCGTGCGAGGTGCAGATCCGCGCGCACGCCGATCCGGTGCCCGCGGTCGCGAAGGTCGTGACGGATGCGGCCGGCTCCGCCGAACTCGTCATCACGCCCGAGCAGCCGCTCGGCGGCGTCGCGCCCGGCCAGACCGCGGTGGTGTACGTGGGCACGCGTGTGCTCGGGCAGTGCACGATCGACCGCACCGTCAGTGCGGTTCCCGCCGACGTCTGAGGTCGCGGTGTACCCCGTTCGGGGGCCGATCGCGTAGATTCTCCTAGGTTGGCGCCGTCCACCCCGCCCGGCGCACGCGAGTGACGAGGAGCTGCCGTGTCATACCCCCTGTACCCCGCCGACCCGGACCGAGACCCCGCCGAGCCGTTTCGCAAGCTCGACACGGCGCCCACGGTGATCGCCCCGACCCTCGTCGAGCCGCGACCCGACACCTGGGACGACCTCGTCGACTCCCGCCCCGCGACCGCCGAGGAGGTGACCGAACGTCAGCGCGAGGCGTTCGGCGGCCCGAAGGTCGGCTCCGCGTTCTTCGGCTGGCTGATCGCGACGGCCACGGCCGCCATCCTCACCGGGCTCGTCGCCGCAGCCGACGCGGTGATCGGCCTGGGCGTGGTCCCCGACCCCTGGGCGTCCGAGGGCATCGGGCCGTTCGATGCCCTGACGGTCGGCTGGATCGTCGTCGGCGCGCTCCTCGCCATCGTCTTCGTCTCGTTCTACTGCGGCGGCTACGTCGCGGGCCGGATGGCGCGCTTCAGCGGAATCGCGCAAGGGCTCGTCGTCTGGCTCTGGGCGATCGTCATCGCGATCGTCGCGGGGATCGTGGGCGCGGTGGCGGACGGAACCCACGGAATCCTGGACGCGGCCGCAGGCGCTATTCCGCGTCTCCCGGTCTCGGAGGACCTGCTCGCGGCGGCGTGGATCATCGGCGCGGCCGCCGTCGCCGTCGCGAGCCTCGGCGGTGCCGTGCTCGGCGGCGTGATCGGGGTCCGCTACCACCGACGCGTCGATCGCGTCGGGCTGGACGGGTAGCGGCACCCACCGAAGCCTGAACGCCACCCGAACGTTCGCTGCGACCTCTGAGTGCGCCGATCCGCGCGCTGTCAAGGCCCCTGCCATCACGGCGGTGCCGCCGTAGGGTCGAGATGGCGCCGCAGGCACCACCCCTGCGCGGCGCACGACGAGAGGGAACCTGTCATGAGCACCTCATCCGATCGAACCGGCAACGATCCGTACCCGGCCACCACCCCGGCCCACCGGGCCGACCCGCCTGCCGAGACCGTGCACGACGACCGCACCGTCGTGCACGACGACGGCACCGTCTCCCGTGACCGCGTCACCGAGCGCCGCGTCGATGCCGACGGCGACGGGGTCGCCGACGAGCGCGTGGTCCACGACGACCGCGTCCGCGACGAGCGCGCCCGCGACGAGCGGCTCGTGGCCGACCCGGCCCTGCGCGCAGCGGTCGTCGACCGGGAGCGGCAGCGCTACGGCGGCATCAAGTTCGGCTCCGCCTTCTTCGGCTGGCTCACCGCCGTCGGCGTCGCCGTGCTGCTGACCGCGCTCCTCGCCGCCACCGGCGCCGCGCTCGGCCTCGGCACGCTAGGCGAGGCGGTCGACGAGGCCGCGGCCGAGAACGCGGGCACCATCGGCATCGTCGGCGCCGTCGCGCTGTTGGTGATCCTGTTCGTCGCGTACTTCGCGGGCGGCTACGTCGCCGGGCGGATGGCGCGCTTCAACGGGATGAAGCAGGGCATCGCCGTCTGGCTGTGGGCGATCGCGATCGCGGTCGTCGGCGCCGTCATCGCGGCGATCGCGGGAGCGGAGTACGACATCCTCGCGAACCTCAACACCTTCCCGCGCATCCCGGTGACCGAGGGCGACCTCACCATCGCGGGCATCGTCACGGTGATCCTCGTGGTCCTGGCGAGCCTCGGCGGTGCGATCCTCGGCGGCAAGGCCGGCACGCGGTACCACCGGAAGGTGGACGCCGCCGGCTTCGGCGCGTAGCGCGGGGGCGCAGCGCCGGAGAGGGGTGCGCGGTGGGGGCCGCGCACCCCGCCGTGCGCG
>DASTQT010000258.1:0-10285 GCA_035761605.1 Agromyces sp.
ATCGACGCGGCATCCGCCCGGCGACCGTCGTGACCGGCGTCGATCGGCCCCGGCTCCTGGGTGAGGCCGTCGACCGCACGCTGGGGCGGGCGCTGGCGGATGTCGCGGAGCGCGTCTCGGGCGGACGCATCGCCGATTACATCCCCGAGCTCACCGGGGCCGACCCGGACGCGTTCGGCGTCTCGCTCGCGAGCGTCCTCGGCCGGGTCTACGGCGCCGGCGACACTGCGGCGGAGTTCACGATCCAGTCGGTCTCGAAGCCGTTCGCGTACGCGTTCGCGTGCGACCTGCTCGGGGCCGACGAGGTGCTGCGGCACGTCGGCGTCGAACCGAGCGGCGAGCCCTTCAACGCGATCAGCCTCGACGCCTCGGGCCGGCCCGAGAACCCGTTCATCAACGCCGGCGCGATCGTGACCACCTCGCTCGTGCCCGCGGCCGACGCCGACGAGCGGTTCGCGCGGATCCGCGACGCGCTCTCCCGATTCGCCGGCCGCGAGCTCGACCTCGACGACGGCGTGTACCGCTCCGAGGCCGAGACGGGCCACCGCAATCGCGCGCTGGCCGGGCTCGCGCTCGCGACCGGCGCCCTCGGCACGTCGGGGGTCGACGACGCCACCGACCCGTACTTCCGGCAGTGCTCGCTGCTCGTCACGACCGAGGACCTCGCGCTCATGGGAGCGACGCTGGCGAACGGCGGGGTGCACCCGCTCACGCGCGATCGCGTGGTGAGCGAGCGTGCGGCGCGCGACACCCTCTCGCTCATGGCGACCTGCGGCATGTACGACCGCTCGGGTGCCTGGGCGTTCCGCGTCGGCATGCCCGCGAAGTCGGGAGTCGGCGGCGGGATCGTCGCAGTGCGGCCCGGGCAGTTCGGGGTCGGCGTGTTCAGCCCGCCGCTCGACGAGGCGGGCAACAGCACCCGCGGCGTGGCGATGCTGGAGGCGCTCTCGGACCGGTTCGGCCTGCACATGTTCGACCACCCCGCCGAGCCCGCGTCGCCCGTCGGCGAGGTCGACATCGACACCGAGCACGGATCCGTCACCATCGAACTCCGCGGCGAGCTCGACTTCGTGGCGGCCGAGCAGGTCGTGCACGACGTCCGCCGGCTCGTCGAGCACACCGGTGCGACGACCGTGCGACTCGATTTCGGCGACGTCACGGCGGTTTCGGAGATCGCCGAGCAGCTGCTCCGCGAGACGAGCCGCGCGGCCGAGGCGGCGGGCCTGCACGTCGAGAACGTGGACGCCACGGTGGTCGAGTAGCGTCGAGCGGCTACTCGACCACCGGGAAGGGCTAGCGCTTCGTGATCGTCCAGGTCCCGTCGGCGAGCGGCTTGTCCGGGTGCTGGATGTTGAGGAACAGCGTCTTCGGGTCGGCGCCGAAGTAGATGCCGGAGATCTCGGCACCCGTGTCGCGGATCGAGGCGAACTGCTCGACCTGGTCGGCCGCGCCATCCCGGTCGGTGTCGAGGCTCGCGACCCACACGTCGGAGAGGTAGTTGTCCTCGACGATCCAGAGGCGGCCGTCGGGGCCCTGCGCGAGGTTGTCGGGGTTGTTGAACCCGGTCACGCCGGCGCCGGAGTTCTCGATCGGCACGTTGACGCCCTTCTCGACGAACGAGGTGAGCTCCCGATTCGCGAGGTCGATGGCGACCACGCGGTCCTCCGTCGTGTTCGCGACGTAGAGCACGTCGCCGATCACCTCGACGTCCTCGGGGCGGCCGAACTCGGTCGCGGCGACGGCGTTCGCCGCGACATCCGCGTCGATCACGACCTGGTCCATGTCGAGCTCGACCCATTCGAACGCGCCGACCTTCTGCTGGTAGGTGCTCGAGTTCCAGAGCTGGTCGTCGTCCGAGAGGTCCGCGAGCTTGAGCGCGAAGAGCCGCCCGTCGGACAGGTCGCCGCGCGTCGTCGGCTCGAACTTGTAGATCGACCCGCCGTTGAGCTCGTCGATGACGAACACCGTGCCGTCGGCGAGCGCCTCGATGCCTTCGTGACGAAGGATGCCGGCCTCGGAACGCTCCTCGACGTGCGTGACCACGCTCGGGTCCTTCGGGTCGAGGAACGCCTCGAAGAGGCGACCGCCCGTCGTCTCCTCGGCGAACAGCAGCGTGCCCCACGGCGTCCATCGGAGGCCGTCGAGGCGACGCCAGTCCTCGCGCTGGGCGACGACCTTCGCCTCGCCGGTCTTCAGGTCGACGACGGAGAGCGAACCGTTCGAGCCGACCTCGTGCGTGCGGTAGAGGTAGCGCCCGGCCTGGACGCCGGTCTCGTTGACCGTGTTCATGTCGGTGAGGTCGTCGCCGCCCGCGTAGATGTCGAGATCGGTCTCGTCGACCACGAGCTGCTGGGTGAAGCCCTCGGGGATGACGAACGGCTCGGTCCAGTCGGCGGTGGCCGTGGCGTACGGCGTACCGGCGATCGGGTCGAAGCCGATGGGGCCGTTCGCGGCCGTGGCCGCTCCGGCCGGGATGACGGCGAAGGTCGTGGCGCAGAGTGCGGCGCCGGCGATGGTGCGAATGCGCATCTCGGTGTGTGCTCCAGATTCGATCGGGTTGGGGGGAACGCTGGTCACGGTAGGCGGGGCGGATGTCGAGGTCGTGGCCGCCGAGGTGGAGCGCACGGTGTATGTGGTGAACAGTCGGTGCGCCTTGCGGCGGTCTCCCGAACGGCGATACCGTTCCGGCACGGCGGCGCGCGGCCGGATGCCGCGGACGGGTCGGCCGTCAGGGAGCGACATGACCTCGTCCGGCTCACTCGACGAAGGCCGTGCTGCGTTCGCGGAACGGCGCTGGGCGGAGGCCCACGAACGGCTCGCGGCCGCGGATGCCGAGGGCGGGATCGGGCCGGCGGATCTCGAACTCCTCGCGACCGCGGCATTCCTCCGCGGGAAGGGCGAGGCGTGCCTGTCGGCGCTGACCCGCGCGCACGCCGCGTTCGCCGCCTCCGACGATCCCGAGGGTGCGGCTCGCACCGCCGGATGGCTCGCCCTGTACCAGATCGAGCTCGGCGACCTCTCGCACAACTTCGAGTGGGTGCCCCGCGGCCTCCGCCTCGCGAACGCGCTGCGCGAGCCGAGCTCCGTGACGGGACTGGTCCGCCTTCCGCCGGCGATCGCACAACTGGCGAGCGGCGATCCGAGCGGGGCCGAAGTGCGTTTCCGTGAGGTCGGCGACATCGCCGAGGGCATCCAGGACCCTGATCTCGCCGCGCTCGCCCTCTTCGGCCGCGGCAACTGCCTCGTCGACATGGGCCAGGAGGCCGAGGGATTCGCCTGCTTCGACGCGGCGGTCGCCGCCGTGTCCGCCGGGCAGGTCTCGGCCGTCGGCTCGGGCATCATCCTCTGCACGGTGGTCTCCGTCGCCCACACCGGATTCGACCTGACCCGAGCCCTGGAATGGACCAAGGCGCTCGACGACTGGTGCCGCGATCAGCCCGAGCTCGTGGCGTACAGCGGCCAGCGCCACGCGCTCCGTGCGGCGCTGCTGCTCCTGCAGGGGGCCTGGGCCGAGGCCGCGGCCGTCGCGGAGCTGGGCATGTCGCGAATGCGGGCGGGCGACTACCGGGCGGCGTTCGGCGCGCCGTACCACTTCGGCGAGATCCAGCGCGTGCGCGGGGCGTTCCGCTCGGCCGCGGAATCGTACCGGCGGGCGGGCGCGACGGCGTGGGAACCCCAGCCCGGCCTCGCCCTGCTCGACCTCGCCGAGGGGAAGGTGGCTCGTGCGCGTGACGAGATCCGCCACAGCGCTTCTGTCGCCGACGCCTTCACTCGTCGCCAGCTGCTCCGGGCCGTCGTCGAGATCGAGTTGGCGGCCGGCGAGGTCGAGGCGGCACGGCGCGCGCTCGACGAGTTGAACGAACTGGGCCGCTCCGCGCCGACGCCCATGTTCGCCGCCGTCAGCGCGTTCGCCGAGGCGCAGGTCCTGCTCGCCGAGGGAGACGACGCCGGCGCGCTCGCCGCCGCCCGGTCCGCCGCCGACTCCTGGCGCGCGCTCGGCGTGCCGTACGAGACCGCACGGAGCCGGGTGCTCGTCGGGCGCGCGCTGGCGGAGCTCGGGGAAACGGGACGCGCCCGCACCGAGTTCGATGCGGCACGCGGCGTGTTCCTCGAGCTCGGCGCCGACCCGGCGCTCGCAGAACTGGCGGCGCGCACCGGCGAACGGCGCAGCGGCTCGCTCACCGAGCGCGAGCTCGAGGTGCTGCGGCTCGTGTCGACGGGGCTGACCAACCGCGCGATCGGCGAGCGCCTCGCGCTCAGCGAGAAGACCGTCGCGCGGCACCTCAGCAACATCTTCGGCAAGCTCGGCCTCTCGACGAGGGCCGCGGCGACCGCGTACGCGTACGAGAACGGCCTCGTCTGATCGGGTCCGGGCGGCGGTGGGCAGCGGCGTCTGCATAGGATGACCCATCCGCACGCCTCGGCGAAGATGGGCGCTTCAGCCGACGCGGCGGGTGGGTGCCGCGCCTACCGTTGCGGGCATGGACATCCCACTGATCGCCGGCACGGTCTCGACCGTGGTCTTCGCGGTCAGCAACCTGCCGATGCTGCGCAAGGCGCTGCGCACGCGGGATGTCTCGTCGTACAGCCTCGCGAGCATGGTGATGATCAACGTCGCGAACGTCGTGTACTCGCTGTACGTGTTCAGTCTCCCCGTCGGCCCGATCTGGGCGCTGCACACGTTCTACCTCGCCTCGTGCGCGATCATGCTCGTGCTCTGCCTGGGTCGACGAGCGGTCGCTCGGAGCGGGCGGTCGTCATGCCGCCGGGTCCCGATGTCGGCGCGGCGCGCGACGGCGCCCCGGAGCGCACTGGCTCCGGGGCGCCACCGTGCCGGTTCGCCCGCCTAGCGGACGGAGGAGGGCTCGTCCGCTCGAGCCCCTCGGTGCGAGCGCAGTCGCTCGGCGACCTCGATCGCGTCTCCGGCGGGCGCGTCGGAGCGTCGATCGGGCCGCGCGGCGAACAGGTACACGAGCCCGGAGCCGAGCACCACGCCGAGCCCGATGAGCACGATCCAGTCGGTGACGGGGTCGCCTGATGCGCCCGGCGTGGCGAGGAGGATCATCGCGAACACGCCGTATGCGAGCGCGACGATATTGATGAGCATGCCCCAGCGGCCGAGGGAGAACGGGCCGGCCGGCTTCCAGCCGCGGAGCCGCTGGCGGAGCGACGCGAGCACGACCATCTGGAACGCGACGTAGATGCCGAGCACGGCGAACGCGGTCACGGGGTAGAGGAGGTCGGCGTTCAGCCACACGAGCACGGCGATGATCGCGGGCACGGTGCAGGCGACGATGAGCGCGTTGGCCGGGACCTTGCTGCCCTCCGTGACCTTGGCGAGCCAGCGGTGACCGGGGATCATGCCGTCGCGCGCGAACGAGAACAGCAGCCGACTCGCGGCGGCCTGAAGACTCAGGACGCACGAGAGGAACGCGGTGATCGCGACGACGAGGAACAGCTTCGCGCCGACCGGACCGAGCGTGGACTCGAGGATCGCGGGGATCGGATCGGTGTCCTCGCCGGCGACGATCGCCTGCAGGTCGGGTGCCGCGAGGACGTAGCCGCCGAACGAGAACAGGGCGGAGACGCCGCCGACGAGGATCGTCAGCACCATCGCCCGAGGGATGCGCCGCGCCGGATTCGAGACCTCCTCGGCGACGTCGCCGCAGGCCTCGAAGCCGTAGAAGAGGAAGAGGCCGGCGAGGGCCGCGCCCATGAACGCGGTGAGGTAGCTCCCGTCGCCTTCGACGCCCATGGTGTCGAAGAACACGCTGAACTCCTGCTTGCGTTGGAAGATCAGCAGGTAGAGGCCGAGCCCGATGACGCCGATCAGCTCGGCGGCGAGGCCGATCCGTGCGACGCGAGCGAGCCACTTCGTGCCCGAGAGGTTGATCAGGAGCGCGATCAGCAGCAGGCCGAGCGTGATCCACAGGGTGCTGTCGGGCGTGTGCTCGATTCCGAAGAGGCTGGCGGTGAAGCCCGAGCCGTACTCGGCGACGGCCGTGATCGTGACGATCATCGCCCAGATGTAGACCCAGGCCGCCATCCACGCGTACCGGCGGCCCCAGAGGCGGCGCGCCCAGGGGTAGATGCCGCCGTGGATCGGGTACTGCGACACGACCTCACCGAACACGAGCGAGACGAGCAACTGCCCGGCGCCGACGATGACGATCCACCAGATGGATGGCGGCCCGCCGACGGTGAGCGCGAGCGCGAACAGGGAGTACACGCCGACGAGTGGCGAGAGGTAGGTGAACCCCAGGGCGAAGTTCGCCCAGAGGCTCATGGAGCGGTTGAACGAGTCCTCGTAGCCGAGGACTCGGAGGTGCTCGCCGTCGCCGAGTTCGGCGGGCTTCGCGGGTTCGGACATGCTGGCCTTTCCGTGATCTTCGTTGATCGCGTCCGCCCCTCCACGGACGCAGGTTGCGTCAGCTTGCCATACATCCGACACTAAAGCTATAGGACCGGATGATTTGCTCTCGCGATTCGTTGCCCCGCCGTTCCGCCAGGGATAGCCTGAGACCGGACGTCGGTCCACGCCGACGGTGCCCGCCGTCGAGCGCGACCGGCGCCGACCACCCGCTGGAGGCGTCATGGACGCGACGACCGCCCTCGACCGGGGCCGCACCGCGTACTCGGAGCACCGCTGGACCGCCGCCGTCTCGGCCCTGGATGCCGCGGTTCACGAGGCGGGGGTCACGGCGGTGGACTTCGAGCACCTCGCCATCGCCGCCAGCCTCGTCGGCAGATACGAGGACGCCGTCGACTGGCTCACCCGTGCGCACGAAGCCTTCGTCGGCGAGGGCGGTGTCGATGGCGCGGTGCGATGTGCGGCGTGGCTCGGGATGCTGCTGATGAGCCACGGCGACCGGGCGCGTGCCGGCGGCTGGTTCGCGCGCGCGCAACGGCTCGTCGAGCAGGACGAGCACGGGCGGCCCGATCACGGGTTCCTCTTCATCCCCGAGGGCCTCGCGGCGTACTACGGGGGCGACGGCGAACGTGCCGCGGCCGCGTTCGAGCGCGCCGGCCGGCTGGCCCGCGCCGCCGCCGACGCCGACCTCGTCGCGCTCTCGGGCCTCGGGCTCGGCCAGGCCGAGATCCTGCTCGGTCGCTTCGATGCGGGCCTGGCACGGATCGACGAGGTCATGGTCGCCGTCACCGCGGGCGAGGTGTCGCCGATCCCGTCGGGCATCATCTACTGCGCGATGCTGCAGTCCTGCCGCCTGGCATTCGACGTGCACCGTGCCCGCGAGTGGACCAGGGCCCTCGACCACTGGTGCGCGGAGCGACCGGACATGGTCGCATTCTCCGGGCAATGCCAGGCGCACCGGGCGGAGCTCTTCCTGCTGCACGGTGCATGGGCCGACGCCCTCGCCGCGGCGGAGGAGGCGCAGGAGCGATCGGAACGCGGCGACCCCGACGGCCTCTTCGGCGCGTGGTACCAGCATGGGGAGGTCCTGCGCCTGCGCGGCGACGGCGAGGCCGCCGAGGCGTCGTACGCGCAGGCCGCCGCGACCGGGTGGGACCCCCAGCCCGGGCTCGCGCTCCTGCGGCTCGCCGACGGAGAGGCCGAACTCGCGCGCACGATGATCCTCGGGGCGGCCGAGCGCGTCGGGCCCGCGGAGCGGCGCGCCCTCCTCCCCGCGGTGGTGGAGATCCAGCTCGCCGCGGGCGACGTCGTCGCCGCGCGAGAGGCCGCCGATGAGATCGCGGCGCTGAGCCGGTCGATCGCGACCCCGATGATGCAGGCGATCGCCGAGGAGGCCGCGTCGGCCGTACTGCTCGCCGAGGGCGAAGCCCGTGCCGCGCTCACTGCGTCGCGGCGCGCCTGGGCCGGCTGGCGGGAACTCGACGTCCCATACGAGGCGGCGCGCTGCCGCATGCTCGCGGCGCGGGCGTGCCGCGCGCTCGGCGACGAGGCCTCCGCCGCGATGGAGCTGGACGCGGCGCGGGCGGCGTTCGTCGACCTCGGCGCCGCGCAGGCGCTCGCAGCGGCCGACGCGGAGTGGTCGGCCCCCGCGGCCGCGTATCCCGGCGGCCTGTCGGCCCGGGAGGTCGAGGTGCTCCGGCTCGTCGCCGCCGGCGACACGAACCGCGAGATCGCCCGTGAGCTCTACCTGAGCGAGAAGACGGTCGAGCGGCACCTCAGCAACATCTTCGGCAAGCTGGGCCTGTCGACGCGGTCGGCGGCCACCGCCTTCGCCTTCCGTCACGGTCTGGCCGACTGAGCCCGGATGCAGGCGACGCCCACGCGCAACGCCGGGCGAATGGGGAATTCCCCCGACGCGGCGTCGGCACCTCCGACCTAGCGTGCGGTCCATGAACGAGACACCACATTCCAGCGAGTCGTCCCGGGTGCTCGACGCCGTCGTCATCGGCGGCGGGCAGGCCGGGTTGGCGATCGGGTATCACCTGAAGCGACAGGATCGCGACTTCGTGATCCTCGACGACCAGCAGCGGATCGGCGACGCGTGGCGAGGGCGCTGGGATTCCCTGCGCCTGTTCACGCCGGCGAAGTTCGACGGGCTGCCCGGGACGCCGTTCCCGGGCGACCGGCTGGCGTTCCCCACCAAGGACGAGGTCGCGGACTATCTCGAGGACTACGCGGACCGGAACGCGCTCCCGGTCCGGATGGGCGTCCATGTCGACGGCCTCCGTCGCGAGGACGGCGCGTTCACGATCAGTGCGGGTGATCGTCGGTGGACGGCGGAGCGCGTGATCGTCACGACCGGCGCGTTCCACGAGCCCAGGGTGCCCGGCTTCGCACGTGGGCTCGGGGCATCCGTCGTCCAGCTGCACTCGGCGGAGTACCGCAATCCCGGCCAGCTGCAACCAGGAGCCGTGCTCGTCGTCGGCCTCGGCAATTCCGGTGCCGAGATCGCACTGGAGCTCAGCCGGACGCACCCCACGAGTGTCTCCGGGACGCCGGGCGGCGAGCTCCCCTTCCGCCACGGACGACCGGCGGCCCGGTTCCTCTTCCCCATCGTGAGGTTCATCGGGCTGCACGTGCTCTCACTCGGCACGCCCGTCGGGCGGCGGGTGCTGCCGAAGGTCCGGGCCCACGCCGCACCGCTGATCCGCACGCGACGCTCGGAGCTCGCCGCCGCCGGAGTGACGTCGGTCGGCCGGGTGACGGGCGTCCGCGACGGGCTCCCGGTCGTCGACGGACGAGTGCTCGACGTGGCGAACGTGATCTGGTGCACCGGGTTCCGCAGCGACTTCCGGTGGATGCAGGTGCCGGCGTTCGACGAGACGGGAGGGATCCGGCAGTGGCGGGGCGTGGTGGAGTCCGTGCCCGGGCTCTACGTGCTCGGCCTGGACTCCATGTACTCGATCAACTCGGAGAGCCTGCCCGGGACGGTCCGCGACGCGGCGTACCTCGCCAGGCGCATCGCGGCGGAGCGCCCGGCGGTCGTCGCCGCGCCCCAGGCCGTGGCGGTCCCGGCATCGTAGCGATCTCCGACTAAAGCTATGGAATAATATGATTTCCACCGCCGGTGCCGAGGCCGGGTGCCAGGCCGGCACCACGCCCGGCTCACCGGGAATGCAGACACAAGGAGCATCGATGAAGGCAATGGAGCCTCGTCTCACCCGCGCCGTCGTCGAGTGGACCGGCTGGGGCCGTACGCCCCACCCCGTCCGCGACGACGGGCGCGTCATCGCACGGTTCGGCGCCGCCGCCGGACCGGCACTCGCCAAGGCGGCTCGACGGCTCGAGGTCGACTTCGCCACGGGCTCGACGGAGTTCCGTGCGCGGCATCCGGAGCTCGGCGGCGACGCGGTCGACGCGCTCGCCTGGAGCACCGGGCAGGAGCGCGGGTAGCCGGATCTGCGACGCGCCCGGGCGACCCGTCCGAGCGCGACCGATACGACGACGGCGCGCCCCGGAGCCTGAGCCCGGGGCGCGCCGTGCGTGTCGCGTACGTCAGCCGATGCGGATCATCTTCTTGTTGACGAACTCGTCGGCGCCGAGGCGACCCATCTCGCGGCCGGTGCCCGAGCGCTTCACGCCGCCGAACGGCAGCTCCGCGCCATCCGCCAGCACGACGTTCACGAAGACCATGCCGGCCTCGATCGCGTTCGCGACGCGGTCGGCCTGCTCGGGGTCGGTCGTGTAGACGTACGACCCGAGGCCGAACGGGATGTCGTTCGCGATGCGCACGGCGTCGGCCTCGTCGGCGGCGCGGTAGACCTGCGCGACCGGCCCGAAGAACTCCTCCTTCGACGCAGGGTTGTCGCTCGAGACATCCGTCAGCACCGTCGTCTGGAAGAACGCGCCGTCGCG
>DASTQT010000259.1:0-4056 GCA_035761605.1 Agromyces sp.
GGGGCGTAGGGGTGGTGGGGGTGGTGGGGGCGGGCTGGGTCTCGTACGAATCGATCTGCATAGCGTGTGGGGGGCTCGGATCCGGGGGTCTGGGGCCCTCCGAGCAGGGGCATGGACGTGCGCGGGCGAGCGGCCCGGGCACACAAGCCCCCTACTCTGCCCTCCCTTTCTGGACGAAACCTCGACTTTCACTGGGCGGATGGTGATCGTCCCGGCTGCGAGACTGGCAGCATGGCTGCTCCCGATCGCACCGGCTTCCCCGTCCTCGAGGCGGTCGAGCCGTGCCCGTGCCGCTCCGGGCTGCCCTACGGGGAGTGCTGCCGGCGCTTCCACAGCGGCGCGGCCGCGGCTCCGACCGCCGTGCAGCTCATGCGCTCGAGATACACGGCGTACGTCATCGGCGACAGCGGGTACCTGCTCGCCACGTGGCATCCGTCGACCCGCCCCACGTCGCTCGGACTCGACCCCGGTCTCGTGTGGCGATCGCTCGAGATCGTGCGCACCGAACGCGGCGGCCCCCTCGACCGCGAGGGCGTCGTGGAGTTCGCCGCGCGCTACATGGCCGACGGCGAACGCGGCGTGCTGCACGAGACGAGCCGGTTCGTGCGCGAGGACCGATGGCTCTACATGGACGCGATCGGGTGACCCTGGCGCACGGTCGATCCATCGCCGACGCAAAGCGAACCCCGAGGTTCGCCGCGTAGCGTGGCCTCCGTGACGCCGCTCGACGGAACCCCGCCAGCCCGTACCCCGCCGCCCTCGCCCTCGATGCTGACCGCCCGGGCGCAGCGCACGCTCGACACGATCGACGGGCAGACGCTCGAGGAGATGCGGGCGTTGCGCGACGAGACCGAGCGGTTCATGCTGCGCTACAAGTTCGGCATGGACGAGGTGATCACCAAGCTCTCGATCCTGCGCGAGGAGTTCAGCCAGGCGCACGCCTACAACCCCATCGAGCACATCTCGAGCCGCCTGAAGAGCCTCGACAGCGTCGTCGACAAGATGCGGCGCAAGGGCGTGGAGCCCTCGTTCGACGCCATCCGCGAGACCGTGACCGACATCGCGGGCGTCCGCGTGACCTGCAGCTTCGTCTCGGATGCGTATCGGATCGCCGAGCTGCTCACCGCGCAGGAGGACGTGCGCGTCATCCGGATCAAGGACTACATCGCCGAGCCGAAGGCGAACGGCTACCAGAGCCTGCACCTGATCGTCGAGGTTCCGGTGTTCCTCTCGACGGGTGCGCACCCGGTGCCGATCGAGGTGCAGATCCGGACGATCGCGATGGACTTCTGGGCGAGCCTCGAACACAAGATCTACTACAAGTACGACCGCCAGGTGCCGGGCGAACTGCTCGACCAACTGACGGATGCCGCCCGCACGGCGGCCGAACTCGACACCCGCATGGAGCGGCTGCACCGGACCGTCCACGGCGCACCGCACGATCGGCGGCATTCACGCACCGGACCGACGGTCGCCTGAGCCGGCGTCACTCCCCCTCGGGTCGCTTCGCGCGGCTCGGCTGCACGCGAGTCGGCTCGCCCGGCATCTTCGGGAAGTCGGGCGGGAACGGCAGTTCGGTGAGCCCGTCGTCGAGGTCGCGCTGCCACCACTCGAGCAGCGTGTCGATGCGCCCCGGCCGGTCGTGCATGCCCGTCCACGGGTCGCCGCGCTCGGCGAGCCGCGCCGGGACGGACCGGACGGTGTGCTCGGCCGGCTCGGTGTGCTCGAGCTCGTCCCACTCGAGCGGGCACGACACGGCGGCGTTCGGCAGCGCCCGCGGGCTGTAGGCGCCCGCCATGGTGCGGTCGCGGTTGGCCTGGTTGAAGTCGAGGAAGATCCGCTCGCCGCGCTCCTCCTTCCACCACGCGGTCGTGACCTGCTCGGGCATGCGCCGCTCGAGCTCGCGCGCGAGTGCGATGACCGCGTGCCGCACGTCGAGGAACTCGTGCTCGGGCTCGATGGGGGCGAACACGTGGATGCCGCGGTTGCCCGAGGTCTTGACGAACCCCGTGAGCCCGACCTCGGCGAGCAGGTCGCGCAGGGCCAGGGCCGCGGGGACGGCCTCGGCGAACCCGGTGCCGGGCTGCGGGTCGAGGTCGACTCGCAACTGGTCGGGCAGGTCGGTCGCGGCGGCGCGCGAGGCCCACGGGTGGAAGACGACCGTGTTCATCTGCGCGGCCCAGACGGCGCCGGCCGGTTCGTCGATGACGAGCTGCGGATGGCGCCTGCCGCTCGGGTACGCGACTGTGACGTCGCGCACCCACTCGGGGGCTCCGCGCGGCGGGTTCTTCGAGAAGAACCGCTCGCCGTCGACTCCCTCGGGGAAGCGCTCGAGCGAGACCGGCCGGCCGCCGTTCGCCGCGACGAAGGCCGGCCCGACGGCCACGAGGTACTCGGCGAGCTCGAGCTTCGTGATGCCGAGCTCGGGCCAGAGCACGCGCGTCGCGCTGGAGATCCGCACGGCGCGCTCGCCGCCCGGACCGGGGATGTGCAGGGTCACCGCGTCGCCGGCCATGGGCTCGACGCTACCGCCCGCCGCCGACGCCGGGGGTCAGGCGCTCACCGTGGCGTACCGCTGGGCGGCGCGGGCGCGCGCCTTCGCGGCCTCGACCTCGCGATCCTTGGGCGGTGCCGACGTGACGAGGTGGTCGAGCAGGTGCTGCGTGACGTGCGCGATCGCCTCGACGGCGTCGTCGAACGCGGCCTGGTTCGCCTTCGACGGGTGCGTGGAGCCGCTGACCTTCCGCACGTACTGCAGCGCGGCGGCGCGGACCTCCTCGCTGGTCGCGGCGGGCTCGAAGTTGTGGAGGGTGTGGATGTTCCTGCACATGCGGGGAGCCTAACCCCGGGCGCCGACGCCGTCGAGGGGTGGCGCGGCGGATGCCGGCTCCGGCCCGGGGGCCGCCGGCCGTCGGTCCGCTCGGCGACGCAGTTGGCCCAGTGCCACCCCGGCGACGAGCACGGCGCACCCGATCGCCTCGACGGCGTTCGGCACCTGGCCGAGCAGGAGCGCCGCTGCGGCGAGCCCCACGGGCGGCACGAGCAGCGCGATCGGGGCGACCATGCCGGCCGGATACCGGCCGAGGAGGAAGTTCCAGATCGAGTAGCCGACGAGCGAGGCGAGCACCGCCGTGTACGCCACGCTCACGACCGTCTCCCACCCGATCGTCGTGACCGCCTCGCGGAGGACGGCGGGACCGTCGATGAGGAGGCTGAGCGCCAGCATCGGCACGGGCACGACGAGCGCCGACCAGACCACGATCCCGAATCCGCTCGCCCCGGCAGCGCTGCGCGAGACGATGTTGCCGATCGCCCAGCTCAGTCCGGCCGCCACGCAGACGAGCAACGGCACGACGGCCGCGATCGCGCCGCCCGCGGCAGCCGTCGCCCCGACCGACTCGAACCGGCCGATCGCGACGACGCCGAGGCCGACGATCCCGATGGCCGCCCCGGCCAGCTGGAGCGGCGTCGGCCGTTCGCGGAGCACGACGGCCGCGATCGCGATCGTGAAGATCATCTGGCACTGCAGCACGACCGCGGCGATGCCCGCCGGCAGCCCGAGGTGCATCGCGGTGAAGAGCAGGCCGAACTGTCCCGCGCTCATCGCGAGCCCGATGCCGGCGATCACGCGCCACGGCACGTCGGGTCGAGGGACGAGGAAGACGAGCGGGAGGGCGACGAACGTGAAGCGCAGCGCGACGAGCAGGAGCGGCGGGGTGTCGCGCAGGCCGAGGTCGATCGCGATGAAGTTCACGCCCCAGATCACGGCGACGAGCGCGGCCAGGGCGAGGTGACGGGGTGCCATCCGTCCAGCGTGACAGTCACGATGATGCAGCACCAGTTCCGAATCATTCCTCATACCATGTACGATTCCTGCATGATCGACCTGCTCGGGCTTCGGGCGCTCGTCGCCGTGGCGCGCACGGGCTCGGTCGTCGCGTCGGCCGAGCAGCTCGGCTACACGCCATCCGCCATCTCGCAGCAGGTCAAGAAGCTCGAGCGCGATCTCGATGCGCCGCTGCTCGAGCGCCACGGTCGCGGCGTGCTCCTCACCGA
>DASTQT010000260.1:0-3183 GCA_035761605.1 Agromyces sp.
GATGCTCATGCGCATGTACCTCCGCTGGGCCGAGAAGCACGGCCACGACGCGACGGTGATGGACACCAGCTACGCCGAGGAGGCGGGCATCAAGTCCGCGACCTTCGAGATCGACGCGCCCTACGCGTTCGGCACGCTCTCGGTCGAGGCCGGCACGCACCGGCTCGTGCGGATGAGCCCGTTCGGCGCCGCCGGCAAGCGGCAGACCAGCTTCGCCGCAGTCGAGGTCATCCCGCTCATGGAGGAGGCGGGGGAGATCGACATCCCCGACAACGACATCCGCGTCGACGTCTTCCGCTCCTCGGGCCCCGGCGGCCAGTCGGTCAACACGACCGACTCCGCGGTCCGCCTCACCCACCTCCCGACCGGCATCGTCGTGTCGATGCAGAACGAGAAGTCGCAGATCCAGAACCGCGCCGCCGCCATGCGCGTGCTGCAGTCGCGATTGCTCCTGCTGCAGAAGGAGCAGGAGGCCGCCCAGAAGAAGGAGCTCGCGGGCAACATCACCGCCAGCTGGGGCGACCAGATGCGTTCCTACGTGCTCGCGCCGTACCAGATGGTGAAGGACCTCCGGACGGAGTACGAGGAGGGCAACCCGTCGAAGGTGTTCGACGGCGACCTCGACGGGTTCATCGCCGCCGGCATCAAGTGGCGCAAGCAGAAGCAGGACTGAGCTAGGCCACCACCGCGACCTGCGCCTTGGACCGGTCGCGTGCGGCCGCGATGAACGCCCGGATCAGCGTGATCCCCTCGGGATCGAGGCGCTCCTCGGGATGCCACTGCACGCCCAGGCAGAACGAGCCGTCGGTCGCCTCGATCGCCTCGATCACCCCGTCGGGCGCGCTCGCGGAGACGAGCAGGCCATCGCCGAGCTGGTCGACGCCCTGGTGGTGGTGCGACGAGATGTCGAACTCCTCGTCGTGCGTGATGCTGCGCAGCAGCGTGCCCGGATGGATCGCGACGGGGTGCTCGGTCTTCTCGCCGACCGTGGCGCGGTGCGGGGTGAGGTCCAGGCGGTCGCCGAGGTGCTGCTCGAGCGTGCCGCCCATCGCGACGTTGAGCACCTGCATGCCGCGGCACGCACCGAGGATCGGCATGCCGCGCTCACGAGCGAGCTTCACGAGGGCGATCTCGAGTTCGTCGCGCACGCGCAGCGGCGGATCGTTCGAGGGGTGCGCCTCGTTGGCGTACAGCTCGGCGTCGATGTCGCGGCCGCCCGGAAGGAACAGCCCGTCGACGAGGTCGAGCAGGCGCCCCGGGTCGGCGAGGTGCGCATCGATGCTGGGGAAGAGCAACGGCGCGCCGCCTGCCTCCTGCAGCGCGGCGATGTAGGCATGCGCGAGCGCATCGGTGGGGATGTCGACCCACGCGCCCGAACTCGCGGCCTTGCGATCGGCGACGACGCCGATGAGGGGAACGGTCATCGGGGCCTCCCAGTCCCGGTCGGTCTCGCCATCCAACCTACGCTCCTCCGTCGCCCGACGACAGGGGACCTTCGGCACTGGGCCACCCCGATCGCGCGGGTAGCGTCGCCCGCGGAAGGCCGACAACGGGGCCGGGTGGACAGCGGAGGTGGACGTCATGCGCGTGCTGGTCGCGTACTCGAGCAAGTACGGCTCGACGAGGGAGATCGCCGACCGGATCGCCGAGCGGCTGAGGGTCGCGGGGCACGAGGTCGACGCGGAGCGCTGCGACAACGTCGAGTACCCCGAGGGCTTCGAGGCGTTCGTCATCGGCAGCGCCGCCTACATGGGCAACTGGCGCAAGGAGGCTCGGCGGTTCGTCCGGCACAACCACGAGCTGCTGTCGAGCCGTCCGACCTGGCTGTTCAGCAGCGGCCCGCTCGGCACGTCGCGTGTCGACAAGGACGGCAACGACGTGCTCGCCGGTGCGGCTCCGAAGCAGTTCGCCGAGTACGAGGAGGAGATCCACCCGCGCGGCACCATGGTGTTCTTCGGGGCGCTCCACGTCGACGAGCTCCGTGGCACCGACCGCATCGTCAGTTGGATGCCGGCGAACGACGCACTGCCCGAGGGCGACTTCCGCGACTGGGACGCCATCGACGCGTGGGGCGACAAGGTGGCCGCGGAGCTCGCGACGGCGAACGCCTGAGCCTGAGCCGGTGATCGCCGGCCGAGCCTTTTCCGGTGTCGCTGCCCCATTTCGGGTCGATGCTGCCTAGGCTCGAACGCGATGATCCGCTTCGACTCCGTCACCATGACCTACCACGGGCAGGGCAGGCCTGCCCTCGACGACGTCACGGTCGAGATCCCGCGCGGCGAGTTCGTCTTCCTCGTCGGCGCATCGGGTTCGGGCAAGTCGAGCTTCCTCAGGCTGATCCTGAAGGAGGAGCGGCCGACGTCGGGCCAGATCCACGTGCTCGGCCAGGACCTGCGCCGCATCTCGAGCCGCAAGGTGCCGTACTTCCGCCGCAACCTCGGCGTGGTCTTCCAGGACTTCCGGCTGCTGCCCAACAAGAACGTCTTCGACAACGTCGCGTTCGCGCTGCGGGTGATCGGCAAGTCCCGCGGGTACATCCAGCAGGCGGTGCCCGAGACGCTCCGGCTCGTGGGCCTCGACGGCAAGGGCAAGCGGATGCCGAACGAGCTCTCGGGCGGCGAGCAGCAGCGCGTCGCCATCGCACGCGCGATCGTCAACAAGCCGCAGGTGCTGCTGGCCGACGAGCCGACGGGCAACCTCGACCCGGTCACGAGCGCCGGCATCATGACGCTGCTCGAGCGCATCAACTCGAGCGGCACCACGGTCGTCATGGCCACGCACGAGGCCGGCATCGTGAACCAGATGCAGCGCCGGGTCATCGAGCTGTCGGCGGGCGAGGTCGTGCGCGACGAGCGCAGCGCGGGCTACGCGATCAACGCCGAGGCGGTCGCCCGCGAGGTCGAGGCGACGGATGCCGCTGCCACCCCGGCCGCGGCCGCCGCTGCGGCGTCCGGGGCGACGAAGGCCTCCCGCAAGGGCGCGGCGCGCAAGCCCGCGGCACGCAAGGGCGCTGCAGCGGCCGGTGCTGCGGCCGCTGCGGTCACCGCCTCGGTCGCGGACGGCACGCGCGACACCGAGACCGCGCCGATCCCGGACGACGAAGCGCGGCCGGAGTCGGCCGACGTCGTCGCGGCCGCACGCGAGATCCCAGCGGCCGGCGAGGACGCCGCCGCCGTGGTCGCC
>DASTQT010000261.1:0-7506 GCA_035761605.1 Agromyces sp.
AGTGGTTGTCGCACGTGCCGAGCGCGTCGGTGTAGCGGAACGCGATCTCCTGCTGGCCGAAGTTGCACTCGCCCTTCACGCCCTCGCAGTACATGCCGGCGCCGTCCATCGAGTTCCGGATGTCGCGCAGCAGCGGCTCCATGCGGGTCGACGCGAGCAGTGCGTAGTCGATGTTGTAGTCGCTCGCCGGCGTGAGGTCGCGGTAGCCCTTGCGCCAGGCGTCGCGGTACGAGTCGTCGAACACGATGAACTCGAGCTCGGTGCCGACGTGCGCCGTGAGGCCGCGTTCGGCGAGCCGCTCGAGCTGGCGATGCAGGATGCGCCGGGGCGAGGCCTCGACGGGGCTGCCGTCGAGCCACTCGAGGTCGGCGGTCACGAGCGCGGTCGCCTCGAGCCACGGCGCCATGCGCAGCGTGGAGAGGTCGGGCACGAGCGCCATGTCGCCGTATCCGCGCTCCCAGCTGGACATCTCGTAGCCGTCGACCGTGTTCATCTCGACGTCGACCGCGAGCAGGTAGTTGCACGCCTCGGCGCCGTGCAGCGCCACCTCCTCGAGGAACAGGCGGGCCGAGGAGCGCTTGCCGACGAGTCGGCCCTGCATGTCGGTGAAGGCCACGATGACCGTGTCGACGTGCCCGTCGGCGACCGCCGAGCGGAGCCCGTCGAGGGTGAGGAATCCGGTGGGTGCCGCCATGTCGGGCGCCTCCTCGCGTGGGTGAATGGTCGGGTTCGGCGACCATTACATCACGCCGTGGCATCCGCGACCAGACCGCGGTGCGCCGTGTTTCTGCCGCTCGGTGGTCATGGCCCCCGGAAAAAGGTCTGTACGAGCGACCATTGGGCCCATATCATGTGGCGCATCAGCATCGCACCCCGCGCCCGCCCCCAGAGGCCCGCGCGATGACGAACAGGAGCGCCATGGCGAAAGACACCCTCAAGGTCTCGGGCGTGACGTACACGACCGCCGACCAGGGATACTTCGAGAAACGAAAGCTCACCCGCACGGCGGGCGTGTGGGGCCTGTGGGGCCTCGCCGTCGCCGCGGTCATCTCCGGCGACTTCTCCGGATGGAACTTCGGCATCGACTTCGCCGGCTTCGGCGGCATGGTCATCGCATTCGCGATCCTCGTGGTCATGTACTACGGCCTGATCTTCTCGATCGGGGAGATGGCCTCGGCGATGCCGCACACGGGCGGTGCCTACTCGTTCTCGCGCGCGGCGATGGGTCCGTGGGGCGGGTTCGTGACCGGGCTCGCCGAGACGATCGAGTACGTCGCGACGACCGCGGTCATCGTGTTCTTCTCCGCCTCGTACGCCGACGCGATCACGAGCGAGCTGCTCGGGTTCTCGATGCCGGGATGGCTCTGGTGGATCATCCTGTACGCCGTCTTCATCGGCATCAACGCCGCCGGCGCGAACATCTCGTTCAAGTTCGCGATCGTCGTCTCGATCATCTCGATCGCGATCCTGCTGGTCTTCAGCGTGATGGCGATCTTCTCGGGCCAGTTCTCGTGGGACAAGCTCTTCGACATCGCACCCGACGCCGGCCAGAGCGCGTTCCTGCCGCACGGCGTGCTGCCGATCCTGTTCGCGCTTCCGTTCGCGATGTGGTTCTTCCTCGGCATCGAGGAGCTGCCGCTCGCGGCGGAGGAGTCGCACAACCCGGTGAAGGACATCCCGCGGGCCGGCATCATCGCGCGCGCCACGCTCATCGTGACGGGCCTGCTCGTGCTGTTCCTCAACACGGGCGTGCTCGGCGCCGAGGCGACGGGCGTCGCCGGCGAGCCGTTGCTCGACGGCTTCCGTGCGATCGTCGGCGACGAGCTCGCCGCGGTGCTCGCCCTCTTCGCCCTCATCGGCCTGCTCGCCTCGCTGCAGGGCATCATGTTCGCCTACGGGCGCAACATGTACTCGCTGTCGCGTGCGGGCTACTACCCGAAGTTCCTCTCGCTCACCGGCAAGCGGCAGACGCCGTGGGTCGCGCTCGTGGCGGGCGCCGTGATCGGCTTCGTCGCGCTCGTCGTCCTCGACGTGCTCGCGCGGCTGGATGCCGAGGGCGCGGGCGCCGTCGCGGGCGCGATCGTCCTGAACATCGCCGTGTGGGGCGCGGTGCTCGCGTACCTGCTGCAGATGGTCGCGTACGTGATCCTGCGGCGGAAGTACCCGAACGCGAAGCGTCCCTATCGCAGCCCCTGGGGCGTGCCCGGCGCGATCGCCGCGGCGGCGATCTCGGCGCTGATCTTCCTCGGCTTCCTGCTCAACCCGACGTTCGTGCCCGCGATCATCGCGATCGCGGTCGTGTACGCCGTCATGCTCATCGGCTTCGGCGTCTACGGCCGCAACCACCTCGTGCTCTCGCCCGAGGAGGAGTACGCGGTCTCGGGCGGCCTGCACGGCGACCCGCAGGCCGAGGGCTACGGGGGCAGGGTCGAGGAGGAGATCCTCGCCTCGGACGGCGTCGACGCGCCGGCCGAGCCCGTCGACGCACCCGCCGACGAGACGAAGGGCTGACGCGGAAGCAGCGACGGTCCCTGGCGGGCGACCGCCGGACACGCCGAGCGGCGGGACGTGGGGGCGTCCCGCCGCTCGATCACGCCACGCGCGAGCGCCACGGGATTACGCTGGCGTCGGGGGGAGGGGCGCCATGGAGCCGAGCGGTCCGCGAGCGCCGTCGTGGACGGCCGTCGCACCCGAGCCCGCCTACGCGAAGAGCGAGGACGGGTACGTCGCGTACCAGGTGTTCGGCCGCGGCGACCACGACCTCCTGCTCATCGGCAACTGGGCGAGCAACATCGAGGTGATGTGGGAGCATCCGTCGATGGCGCGGTACCTCGACCGCCTGGGCAGGTTCGCGCGCGTCATCTGCTTCGACAAGCGGGGTGCCGGCATCTCCGATCCGGTCTCGACGGGAGCGCTGCCGACGCTCGAGCACTGGGTGGACGACGCGCGGGCCGTCCTCGACGCCGCCGGCTCGGAGAGCGCCGCGCTCCTGGGCGATGCCGAGGGCGGCCCGATGGCGATGATGTTCGCCGCGACCTACCCGCAGCGGACGCGCGCCCTCGTGCTGGTGAACACCTTCGCGCGGATGCTCCGGGCCGACGATTACCCGATCGGGATGCCCGAGTCGGCGGCCGAGCGCCTGCTCGTCACGTGGAAGCAGGGCTGGGGCACCGACGCCGCGCTCGGGCTCTCGGCGCCGAGCGTCGCGGACGACCCCCACCTCCAGCGCTGGGCCCGCCACTACATGCGGCTCTCGGCGACGCCGGCCATGGCGGCGATCATCTACGGCTGGGTGCTCCGGCTCGACGTGCGGTCGGTGCTGCCGAGCATCCAGGTGCCGACCCTCGTGCTCCACAAGGCCGCGAACCGGCACTACCGGGTGGCCATGGGGCGATACCTCGCCGAGCACATCCCGGGGGCGAAGTACGTCGAGCTTCCCGGAGCCGACTGGTATCCGCCGTTCGTCGACGCCGAGGGAGTGCTCGACGAGGTCGAGGAGTTCCTGACGGGGGACCGCCCCGCCCCGCCGGACGACCGCATCCTCGCGACCGTGATGTTCACCGACATCGTGGGGTCGACCGACCTGGCCGCCCGCATCGGCGACCAGCGCTGGCTCGACGTCAAGGCCGCCCACGACGAGCTCGTGCGCGCGCACCTCGAGCGCTACCGCGGGCGCGAGATCGCCACGACGGGCGATGGCTTCCTCGCGATCTTCGACGGTCCGGCCCGCGCGGTGCGGTGCGCGTCGGAGATCGCGACGGCGGTGGAGTCGCTCGACATCTCCGTCCGGGCGGGTCTGCACACGGGGGAGGTGGAGCTCCAGGACGGACAGGTCGCGGGCATCGCGGTGCACATCGCCGCGCGCGTGATGGCGCACGCCGAGCCGGGCCGCGTGCTCGTGTCCGGCACCGTGACCGACCTCGTGGTCGGCTCGGGCATCCGCTTCGCCGATCTCGGGACCCGCGCGCTCAAGGGCGTGCCCGGCGAGTGGCGACTGTTCGAGGTCGTCGGGCTGTCCTGAGCGCGGCAACGCGGTGGACGCGGGCGCACGATTCGTGCGGCCGGGCCGTGGTTCGCGCACGAACCGTCTGCGCGGTGCCCGACGTCGCCGCGACGCCCGGCGGTAGGCTCGGAGGTAGATCCGCGCGGCGATCCCGCGCATCCCCGAGGCGATGGAGCCACCGTGTCGATGACCCGACCACATGACCGCACTGCCACGACCCAGCGAGCGGAGGACGAGGTGATCCAGCACCAGCAGGGGCCCATGCGAATCGAGACCGACTCGCTCGGCTCGGTCGAGGTGCCCGCCGACGCGTACTGGGGAGTGCACACCAAGCGCGCACTCGACAACTTCCCGATCTCCAAGCGCCCGATCTCGGTCTATCCCGAGCTCGTCGCCGCGCTCGCACAGGTCAAGCAGGCCGCTTCACGGGCGAACAAGGAGCTCGGCGCGCTCGAGCCCCAGAAGCAGGCGTGGATCGACGAGGCCTGCCAGCGCATCATCGACGGCGAGTTCCACGACCAGTTCGTGGTCGGCGTGATCCAGGGCGGCGCGGGCACGTCGACGAACATGAACGCGAACGAGGTCATCGCGAACGTCGCGCTCGAGATCGCCGGGTACCCCAAGGCCCGCTACGACATCGTCCACCCCATCGACGACGTCAACCGCAGCCAGTCGACCAACGACACCTACCCGACCGCGATCAAGCTCTCGATGACCGCGTCGCTCACCACGATGCTCACGGAGCTCGACCAGCTGCGAATCTCGTTCGGCCGCAAGGGCCGGGAGTTCCACGAGGTCCTCAAGGTCGGCCGCACGCAGCTGCAGGATGCGGTGCCGATGACGCTCGGCCAGGAGTTCCACGGGTACGCGACGACCCTCGGCGAGGACATCGCGCGCCTGCGCGAGACGATCAAGCTGCTCTCCGAGGTGAACCTCGGCGGCACGGCCGTCGGCACCGGCATCACCGCCGATCCCGGATACGCGGCCTCGGTCGTGCGCCACCTCAGCGAGATCACGGGTCAGCGGCTCGAGACCGCGCCCGACCTCGTCGAGGCGACGAGCGACACCGGCGTCTTCATGACCTTCTCGAGCGCGCTCAAGCGCAGCGCGATCAAGCTCTCGAAGATCTGCAACGACCTGCGGCTGCTCTCGTCCGGCCCGCAGGCCGGGCTCGCCGAGATCAACCTGCCGCCGCGGCAGGCGGGCTCCAGCATCATGCCCGGCAAGGTGAACCCCGTGATCCCCGAGGCCGTGAGCCAGGTCGCCTACGCCGTCGCGGGCGCGGATGTCACGGTCATGATGGCCGCCGAGGGCGGACAGCTCCAGCTCAACGCGTTCGAACCGGTCATCGCGCACTCGCTCCTGCAGTCGATCACGTGGATGCGCCAGGCCTGCTGGACCCTGCGCGTCAACTGCGTCGACGGGATCACCGCGAACACCGAGCGCCTGGAGGCCCAGGTCGCCTCGAGCGTCGGCGTGATCACCGCGCTCATCCCGTTCATCGGCTACGCCGAGGCCGCGAAGCTCGCCAAGGCGGCGCTCGCGACGGGCCGGCCGGTGGCCGACCTCGTCGTCGAGTCGGGCCTCATGACCCGCGAGGACGTCACTCGCGAGCTCCGGCCGTCGCGCCTGTCGGGCGTCGCGCCGATCACGCAGGCGATCAACGTGGTCGAGCGGCAGGCCGAGCCCGACTGATCGGGCCGCGGCTGCGGGGCGCGGGTGGCGTCGGCCCGCTCAGACCACGCGGCAGTGCGTGGTCAACGAGCCGATGCCCTCGATCGTGACGGTGACGGTCGAGCCGTCGTGCAGGAACACCTGCGGGTTGCGCGAGTAGCCCGCGCCGCCGGGGCTGCCGGTCGAGATGAGGGTGCCGGCCGGCAGCGTGGCGGTCTTCGAGAGGTAGGCGATGATCTCGGCGACGCTGCGCACCATCTCGTTCGTCGAGGCGTCCTGCAGGATGTGGCCGTCGACGTTGGTCGTGAGCCAGAGGTCCTGCGGGTCGGCGACCTCGTCGGCCGTGACGACGACCGGACCGGTGGGCGTGAACCCGTCGAAGGACTTGCAGCGCGACCACTGGGCCTCGCTGAACTGGATGTCGCGAGCCGTGATGTCGTTGACGACCGTGTAGCCCCACACGTAGTCGAGCGCGTCGCGCACCGGGACGTCCTTCGCGGGGCGGCCGATGATGACGCCCAGCTCGGCCTCGTAGTCGACCTGGGTCGCGACGTCGCCGGCCCAGGTCGTCGTCATGCCGTGCCCGGTGAGCGAGTTCGGCCAGAGGGAGAAGATCGTCATCGCCGACTCGGAGCGCAGCTTCAGCTCGGAGGCGTGCGCGGCGTAGTTCGCGCCGATCGCGAGCACCTGCGCGGGCCGGAGCACGGCGGAGGCGTGCCGCAGGGTGGCGACCGCCGTGGCCGGCGTGCCGTTCGCGACCGCCGCATCGACCGCGGCGCGCACGTCGGCCAGCGCATCCGGGCCGCGCTCGATGAGGCACTGCAGGTCGTCGGGCGCTCCGCCCATGACCTCGTCGAGGAAGATCGCCTCGTCGCCGATCACCGCCGCGAGTCGTGGGGTCGTCTGGCCTTCGACTCGGAGGTGTGCGAACTTCACCTGCCTAGGCTATCGGGCGCGCCTCGCGCGGCGCTGTGCGAGCCGTACAACGAAACCGGCGGAACGCTCCCCGACGGCGACAACGGCGAAGTCGGCGATCAGGCGGATGCCGCGGCGCGCCAGAGGTGCATCGAGGCGTAGCTGCGCCACGGCGCCCACGCCTCGCCGCGCGTCGCGAGCGCCTTCGCCTCGCCCGGGAGGCCGAGTCGCACCGCGCCGTTCCGGAGCGCCAGGTCGGACACGAGCAGCTCGTCGGGCTCGCGCGTGACGCGCATCGCGAGGTAGCCCGCGGTCCACGGCCCGATGCCGGGGGTCGCGAGCAGGTCGGCGCGGAGGTCCGCGCGCTCGCGCTCGGGCGCGACGACGAGCTCGCCCGCGGCGAGCCGTGCGCACACGTCGACGACCGTGCGGATGCGGGCCGCCGGTCCGCGCAGCACCGCGGCGCCCTCCGCGGCGATCGCCTCGGGCGTGGGGAACAGCGTGCGCGTGCGGCCGTCGAACGCGACCCGGTCGCCGAGCTCGGCCGCGAGCCGCGTGAGCGACGTGCGAGCGGAGGCCACGGAGACCTGCTGCCCGATGAGCGCTCGCACGACCAGCTCGTGCGGGTCGAGCGTGCCGGGCATCCGGATGCCGGGGTTCGCCGCGACCGACGGTGCGAGCGCGGGATCGGCGGCGAGCGCCGCGTCGATCGCGATGGCGTCGGCGTCGAGGTCGAACAGGCGTCGCACGCGCGCCACGAGCGGCGCGAGGTCGGCGAGGCTCGCCAGGCGCGCCTCGACGTCGATGGCGGGGGCGTCGGGCGCCGCCGCGAGCCGCACGAGCGCGGGTCCGGTCGGCAGTGCGAGCGTGCGCTCGTAGCGGTCGGACCCGGCCTCCTCGACGCCGGCGAGCGC
>DASTQT010000262.1:0-7852 GCA_035761605.1 Agromyces sp.
CTCCCGAGTGCGGTGTTGCCGGCCTCGGCGAGGGCGCGCAGTTCGTCGGCGCTGCGGCGACCGGTGGTCGAGTAGGACGCGTCAGCGCCCGTATCGAGACCGTTGCGCGTGGGGGTCTCGATACGCTCGCCGGCGCTCGCCACTCGACCACCGAGCCCGATGTTGCGCGCGCTCATCGCAGCGCCTCCTCGTCGGCGCGATGCGCCCACTGCGCGAACGTCTCGCCGGCCGCGGCATCCCGCTCGGCGAGGAACCGCGTGACGACGCGCTCGACGTAGTCGGCGATCCCGTCGGCGGCGACCTTGAGGCCGCGGACGGTGCGGCCGAGGCCGGCCTCGTCGCGGTCCTGCGAGGCGAGCCCGCCGCCGAGGTGCACCTGGTAGCCGGGCACCTGCTCGCCGTCGATCGTGACGAGCTGACCCTTGAGCCCGATGTCGGCGGTCTGGATGCGCGCGCACGAGTTGGGGCATCCGTTCACGTGCAGCGCGATCGGGTGCGGCAGGTCGAATGCGGCGAGCCGCTCCTCGAGGTCGAGCACGGCCGCAGTCGCGAAGGCCTTGGTCTCGACGATCGCGAGCTTGCAGAACTCGATACCGGTGCACGCGATCGTGCCGCGGCGGATGAGGCTCGGCCGGGCCTGGAGCCCGAGCTCGTCGAGGCCCGCGATGAGCGACTCGACGCGGTCCTCGGGGATGTCGAGGATGACGACCTTCTGGTGCGGCGTGGTGCGCAGGCGGGTCGACCCGTGGGCCTCGACGAGGTCGGCGAGGCGGGTCAGGATCGGTCCGGAGACGCGCCCGACGATGGGCGTCGCGCCGACGTAGAACCGGCCGTCCTTCTGGCGGTGCACGCCGACGTGGTCGCCGGTCGTCGACGGCGTCGGCGCGGCCGGGCCGTCGGGCAGCGGCGCGTCGAGGTACTCGGTCTCCAGCACCTGGCGGAACTTCTCCACGCCCCAGTCGGCGAGCAGGAACTTCAGCCGCGCCTTGTTGCGCAGGCGCCGGTAGCCGTAGTCGCGGAAGATCTGCGCGACGCCGTGCCAGGCGTCGGCGACGCGATCGGGGGCCACGAAGACGCCGAGCCGTTCGGCGAGTCGCGGCGCGGTCGACAGCCCGCCGCCGACCCACAGGTCGTACCCCACGCCCAGCGACGGGTGCTCGACCGCGACGAACGCGACGTCGTTGATCTCGTGCACGACGTCCTGGCTCGGGTGCCCGGTGATCGCCGACTTGAACTTGCGCGGCAGGTTCGCGAGCGACTCGTCGCCGATGAACCGCGAGGTGATCTCGTCGATCTGCGGCGTCGGGTCGATGAGCTCGTCGGCCGCGATGCCCGCGACGGGCGAGCCGAGGATGACGCGGGGCACGTCGCCGCACGCCTCGGTCGTGCCGAGGCCGACGGCCTCGAGCCGGCGCCAGATCTCGGGCACGTCCTCGACGCGGATCCAGTGCAGCTGCACGTTCTGGCGGTCGGTGAGGTCGGCGGTGTCGCGCCCGAACTCGGTCGAGACGCCGCCGATGACGCGGAGCTGCTCGGTGGTGAGCTGACCGCCGTCGATCCGGACGCGCAGCATGAAGTACTCGTCCTCGAGCTCGTGCGGCTCGAGCGTGGCGGTCCGGCCGCCGTCGATGCCGGGCTTGCGCTGCGTGTAGAGGCCCCACCAGCGGAAGCGCCCGTGCAGATCGGTCGGGTCGATCGAGGCGAAGCCGCCCTGAGCGTAGACCGTCTCGATGCGCTCGCGCACGTTCAGGCCGCCGTCGGCCTGCTTCCACTCCTCGTTGCCGTTCAGCGGCGTCGTGCCGTCGACCTTCCACTGCCCGTTCGGCTTCGCCGAGGGCCGGGTCGGGCGGATGTCGCGTGCCGCGCGCTCGGCGCGGGCGGCCCCACGCTCGACGGCACCGCCGGCCGCTGCGGGACGCTCGGCGCGCGGCGGCCGCGTCGCGGCATCCGTCGTCTCGATCGTCACGAAGATCCCCTCCCTGCTGGCGTACCCCGCTCGGGGTGCGTGGGCTCGAAGGTACGGGGGTCGGGCGGATGCCGGTAGGCGGGCGCGTCACGATGGGTCACGCGATGTCACATGACGCGTAACGCAGGGTCGTGCGGGCGCTCAGGCGAGCGTGGCGGCGGCCTCGGCGTAGCGGTCGAGCACGGTCTCGACGAGCTCAGCCGGCGCGGGCTCGTCGGGCACGAGCAGCGGGCGCGCGGTCACGTCGGCGCCGGCCGCCCGGGCGAGGTCGTCGAAGTACCCGGGTGCGAGCAGGTAGTTCGCGACGACCACCCGGCCGCCGGTCGCCTCGGCGGCCTCGCGCGCGGCGGCGACTGCGTCGGGCAGGCGCGGCTCGGCTGCGGACAGGAAGCCCACGGCGATGTCACGACCGGATGCCGCGGCGAGCCGCTCCGCCTGGTCGCGGCAGTCCTCGACGGCACGCCGGTCGCTCGACCCCGCGACCGCGAGCACGATCCGGTCGTCGTCGCGGAGCCCGGCCTCCCGCAGCCGCCGGAGGAGGACCGTCGCGAGCCGGTCGTCGGGCCCGAGCGCGCCGGCCAGCACGACGGGTCGCGTGGTCTCATCGGCGACCGCTTCGGTGAGGTCGACGTACACGTGGTACCCCGCCGACAGCAGCAGCGGCACGACCACCGCCGGCTCGCCGGGTTCGAGTGAGGCGAGGGTCGCGGGGACGTCGGGCTGCTCGACGTCGACGTGTCCGAGTCGCACGCTCGGAGCGACATCCGGATGCCGCTGCGCCGCCGCCGCATCGACGGCGTCGCGCAACCCGCGCACCGCTCGCTTCCCGTCGACCGAGGAGGTGCCGTGCGAGATGCCGACGAGGGCGGGAGGCCGTCCGCCCATCTCAGAAGCTCGTGACGAGGTCGCCGAGCACCTCGTCGACCTCGGTCGGGTCGGTCGCGTTGTAGTAGTGGGCGCCCGTGGTGCTCGAGATCGACTGCAGCGTCGCGACGTCGGCGTCGGCGCCGTACGCGAGCGTGAAGACGAGCACCGGCGTGGTGTGGTGGAGCTCCTCGAGCGTCGCGAGCATCTGCTCCGAGCTCGTGGTCGGGGCCTCGGTCTCGTTCCTCCCGTCGCTGAGCAGCACGATCGCGTTGATCCGATCGGGGTCCCAGACGTTCGCCTGCCGCTTCGCGAACGTGTCGACCGCCTCGTAGAGCGGGGTCCATTCGATCGCCGTGAGGCCGGCCAGCGCCGACTCGAACCGGTCGCGGGTCGCGGCGATGTCCTCGACCGCGCTCACCTCGCCGGGCGCGAGCTCGTTGGCGTCGACCTCGGAGAACGCCGCAAGCCCGACGTTGTCGCCCGCCGCGAAGTGGTCGAGCGCCTGCGAGATGGCGTCCTTCGCAGCATCGAGCTTGGATTGCCCGGTCGCGATCGGGTTGCCCATCGAGCCGGAGACGTCGAGCAGGAAGAGCACGTTCGCGCGCTTGCGCACGTCGGGGAACGCCTCGTGCATGGCGACGACGACCGGTGGCTCGGGGAACGCGAGGCCGCCGCCCGGCGACTCCGCGAGCGCGCCGACCTCGGCGACCTCGGGATCGAGCTCGCCGTTGAGGTCGCGGTATCCGGTCTCGCGCACGACCTGCTGGCCCTCGGCGGTGCCGGCGAATCGCACGAAGTCCTCGGCGGCGGCCGCCTCGGCGTCGTCGACCCACGCGCCGGTGAGCACGACCGCGGGGTTGTCGGCGACGTAGAAGCCGTCGCTCGGGTAGATCGGCACGAGCTGCTCGGCGGGCGGGTCGCTCTCGATCCGCGTCACGCCGTCGCGGCTCGTGATGCCGCGGTTGTAGTCCCACACGGACTTCTCGTCGACGATGACCGCCGAGAGGAAGTCCGCGGCCGAACCGCCCTGCTCCTCGGCCTGACGTGCGTGCCAGAGGAAGTGCTCGGGCGTGGCCATGGAGTGGCTCGTCGCCAGCTCGTGCTGCTCGACCTCGGCGGTGACCTCGTCGTCGGCGATGTCGTCGGCGGTGAGGTCGGCGACCGACCCCGCGGCCGAGCCGTACGAGGCGAGCATGGCGGCCTCGCCGGAGCTCGCGATCAGCGGGCTCGTCTTGCCGAGCTTGAACTCGCCCCACTCCGGATGGTCGAGATCGTTCCAGACCTCGGGGTCGTCGGCGGTCTCGAACACCTCCGCCCAGCTCGGCGGCTCCTCATCCCAGCCGATCGCCGCGGCGAGCTCCTCGGGCATCGCGAGCACCACGTCGGAGGAGCCGATGCTCTCGCCCGCATCGGGCACGTTCGCGGAGCCGCCGGCCTCGCGGGCGATGCCGAGCCACGAGGCGGCATCGGGGATCCACAGCGTGGGCCGCTCGGCCTCGGCCTGCTCGGTGAAGCCGACCGCCGCCTCCTCGGCGGCGATCCCGGACTTGTCCCTGCTCGCGACGACCTCGACGCACGCGCCGCCGACGTCGCGCGGCTCGGCGTTGTACGCCTCGGTGAGCCGCTCGACCATCTGGGCGTTCTCGAACGACGAGAGCACGCGCACGGTCGTGCACGGCGCGGCGCCCTCGGCCTCGGCGGGTTCGTCGTCGGGGAACACGATCGGCTCGGCCTCGGCCGGCGCGCTCGGCGCCGCGCTCGTTCCGCCCTGGCCCGCGAGCATGGCCGCGGTCGCCACGCCGCCGATGACGAGCAGTGCGGCAACGGCGCCCGCGATCGCGATCCACATCGTCCGCCGACGACGGCGTCGACCCTCCTCGCGCAGCCGACGACGATCGCGTCGGGCTGGGACGGTCTCCGGTGCGTGGCGCATCGCTGGTTCCTCCAGTGGGCGTCTGCCTTGTTCGTGAGCCTAGCTCAGCGCGCTGGGATGGTGCTGGGGGTGAGGTCAGGCTGTGGAATGGACAGGGTCACGCGGTGGAGTTGAGCAGGCCGATGACGACCGCGGTCCACCACGCGGCCTGCGAGACGATCGCGCTGGCCACGAACCACGCTCGGGCGCGCCAGGGAAGCGAGTGGAACCGCGCGTTCGGCGGCAGGCGCGCGAGGTCGGAGGTCCACCGGGTCAGCGCGACCCCGTTGAGGCTGAGCACGAGCACCGCGACGAGCTTGACGAGGGTCGTCGGCTGCCCGAGGTCGGGCTCCAGGAGCGCGCCGCTCGCGAGCAGGCCGGCCAGGCCGACCCAGACGGGCAGGATCATGGTGCGGTCGGCCTGCCGGAGCTCGCGCACGTTGCTCCAGCCCGTCGCCCACAGGAGGGCGTGCCACTCGATCATGAGCACGGCGCCGAGCCCGACCACGAGCGAGGCCAGGTGCACGAACAGTGCGCCGCCGTGCAGCCAGTCGGGCGGAGCGAGCACGGTGCTCGCCCAGACGGCGAGCGCCCAGGCGACGGTCACCGCGGCGTACGCGACGAGGCGGCGCCGCCTCCTGCGGGCCTGCTTCTCCCTGATGGTCATCGTCACGAGTGGACCGCCGGTCTGGTCGTGCGGGTCCGCTCGCACGGACACGCGTCCGGTTGCGTCAGCCCTCACCTTATCGGCACGCGGGGCGGCGAGCCGCGCGGGTGCGGCGGTGGGTGCGGCTGGCCGGCGGATGTCGCTACTCGACCACGAGCGCGAGGGACGTGTCGCCGCACGGCACGACGTCGGCTCCACCCGGGAGCGGCGCGGCATCCGTCACCCGGCCCTCGGCCTCGGCCTGGCGGAGCGGGGCGAGCGACTCGGCGAGCCCGTCGAGCCGGAGCAGGGCGCCCGTCGCGCGGTGCGTGTCGGTCGAGGCGACGATGCGGCCCGACGCGTTGACGATCGTGCAGGTCCGGTCGGCCTCGCGGAGCACGGGCAGCAGCGTCTGCTCGAGGCGTGCGACGTACACGTCGGCGCCGACCAGGCCGGCCATCTCGCCGTCGACCATGACCGGCGTCGTGATCGTGACGGTGTAGTCGTCGGTGCAGAGGTAGTCGACATAGGGGCCGGTGAGGTGGCGTCGGCCGGTGCGGGCGGGCACCCGCCACCATTCGAGCGTCGTGTAGTCGCGGAAGGCCTCGGCGTCGGGGTCGCTGACGGCGTCGAGGCGGCGAAGGCCCCCTCCGGTCTGCTCGATGCGGAACGGCGAGGCGCCGGAGAGCCACCACGCGAGATGCCATGGCGCGTCGGCGAGGAAGCCCGGAGCGGCGACGAAGCCGGCCCCGGTGATCAGGGTGCCGGGACGCTCGAGCTCGCCCGCGACGAGCTCCGCCACGACGGGGTCGAACGCGGCGGCTCGGGGCTCCGCCTCGGCGGCGAGGAGGCGCTCGACCCGCGCCTGCCAGTCGTCGATCACGGCGAAGACCGGGTCGATCGTCGCGGCGACGCGGTGCGCGATGCCCGCGGCGGTGTCCACGAGGGTCATGACCGGCTCCCTTCGGTCGATTCGGGCCGCGTGGTCGCGGCGTCGGTGACGGATGCCGCCTCGATCCGGGCCTTCTCGTCGACCAGCCATTCGACGGCCGACGTGATGTGCTCGACGGTCGCGCGACGTGCGGATGCGGCATCCGCTCGCCGGATCGCGTCGATCACCTCGAGGCGAGCCTCCCTGCTGCGGTCACGGTACTCCTGTCGGCGCAGGCAGAGCCAGAGCAGGACGCCCGTCTCGGCCTGCAGGCGGAGCTCCTCGTGCACGAGCCGGGGCGACTGGCTGATCGCGGCGACCTCGAGCTGGAAGCGGCCGAGGGCGCGGCGCGCGCCGCCGGTGCTCGCGAGGTCGGCGCGCGCGTCGATCTCGACCAGACTCTGCACGTCGTCGTCGCTGGCGCGGTCGGCGGCGACCTCGGCGGCCATGCCGGCGATCGCGGCGACGTGCAGCGAGAGGTCGCGCAGCTCGATCCGGCTCGTCGCTCGGAGCCGTTCGTCGATGAGGCGAGTCGAGGTGTCGCGGTCGTAGGTGACGAAGCTGCCGCCGTCGCGGCCGCGGCGCGTGCGGACGAGTCCTTTGTGGCGGAGGGCGACGAGCGCTTCGCGCGCCGTCACGAGGGCGACGCCGAGGCTGCGCGCGAGTTCGGCCTCGCTGGGCAGGCGCTCGCCGTCGTGCAGCACGCCGGAGACGATCGCGTCGGTGAGGCGCTGCTCGACGAGCTCGGCGCGGCCGGCGCCCTCGAGCGGGGAGAAGATCACGGCTCGGGCGGCGTCGGCGCGCGCGGTGGCCTGCGGCATCCGATCCTCCTCGATGAAGCGCCGCGCGACGCGGGCCGACCCCCGGACTGGGGGCGCCGGTCGGCGAATCCGTGATGCGACCGTAACACGAGCATCTGGACTATGAAATATGAATCCATATGATTTAGACCACGACATCGAAGGAGATCGTCATGACCGACCAGCAGCCGGCCATCCGGCTCACCGGGCTCACCAAGGAGTTCGGCGCCGTGACCGCCGTCGACCACGTCGATCTCGAGATCGCGGCGGGCGAGTTCTTCTCGATGCTGGGTCCGTCCGGGTCCGGCAAGACGACCGTGCTGCGGCTCATCGCGGGCTTCGAGCAGCCGACGAATGGCACGATCGAGCTGTTCGGCGACGACGTCACCAAGCGCGCGCCCTTCGATCGCGACGTCAACACGGTCTTCCAGGACTACGCGCTGTTCCCCCACATGTCCGTGCTCGAGAACGTCGCGTACGGGCTGCGCGTCCGCGGCATCGGCCGCCGGGAGCGCCTCGAGCGCGCCCGCCGCGCGCTGGCGTCCGTGCGCCTCGAGCAGATGGGCGAACGCCGGCCCGCGCAGCTCTCCGGCGGCCAGCGCCAGCGCGTCGCGCTCGCCCGCGCGACCGTCGTCCAGCCGAAGGTGCTCCTGCTCGACGAGCCGCTCGGCGCGCTCGACCTCAAGCTCCGCGAGCAGATGCAGGTCGAGCTCAAGCAGATCCAGCGCGA
>DASTQT010000263.1:0-2030 GCA_035761605.1 Agromyces sp.
CGCCTGCGAGGCCGCCGGTCAGTGCACCAGCGCGCTGAGCCAGATCACGAGCAGGCCGAGGCTCGCCGTGACGAGCGCGCTGAGCAGGTGCCATCCCCACGCCCCGCCGCGACGTGCCGCCGTGACCCAGCCGATGACCGCGAGCACGGCGGTGCCGACCCACAGGGCGAGGTAGTACGCGACGTACTCGTCGAGCCATCCGATCGCCGCGAGCCCCAGGAACGCGATGGGCAGCACCATCGCGAGCAGCATGCCCGACGAGTGCGCCGCCGACATCCGGGCCGCTGCGACGATCGAGCGCCAGCGCGGCCGTCCCGACTCCGGGCCCTCCTCGCGAGCGATCGTGCCCGCGTACACGTGCGCGAGCCAGAACACTGCGGTCGTGCCGAGCGTGAAGAGCAGCACCTCGAGGTCGGTGTCGTCCTCCCAGCCGATCGCGATGAGCGCGCTGACGAGCACGACGCCGTAGATCGCGGATTCGGTGCGGTACGCCCGCAGCACGAGGCCGGCCGCCTGCTTCGTCACCGCGGCACCGGACGCGCCTCGGCCCGTCGCCGATCCCTCGCCCCCACCCATCGGCAGTCCTCCCCCCGGCGTCAGGCTCCGTTGCGACCGGATGCCACGTCCATCGTTCGACGGATGCCTCGTCCAGCCGCGCTTGCGAGGATGGTGGCACCCCCACCCCCAGGAGCATCGTGTCACCCCAGCGTCTCTTCCGCAGCCTCGCGATCGCCGAGGCGATCACCTGGACCCTCCTCATCACCGGACTGATCCTCCGCGCGACCGCCGGCCTCGACTGGGCCGTCGTCGTCGGCGGGTCCATCCACGGATTCGTGTTCCTCGCCTACGCCGCGACGGTGCTGCTCGTCGGCGTGAATCAGCGCTGGAGCATCGGGCTCATGGCGCTCGGCGTCGTCACGGCGATCGTGCCGTACGCGACGGTGCCGTTCGAGCTCTGGCTCGTGCGCCGCGGTCACCTCGAGGGCGGCTGGCGCCGCGAGCCGACCGCGCACCCGGCCGACGGCAACGTCGTGAACCGCCTGCTGCGCTGGGGGCTGGCGCGGCCGGTGCTGCTCACCGTCGTCGGCGTCGTCGGCGTCGCGGCGGTCTTCACGGCGCTGCTCATCGTCGGCCCGCCCGGCGGGCGCGAGGCCTGATCGGGGCGGATGCCGCGCACCCGCCCCGATCGCGGCATCCGCTACTCGACCGTCACGCGGTCGACGGACACGGTGCCCTTGCCCGCGAACGTGAGGGAGTAGCCCCGCACGTCGGTGAGCGTGAGCCCGTCATCGGGCGCGCCCGCGGGCTGCTCGTCGGCCCGCACGAACGCGTCGAACGGGATCGTGACCTCGTGCCATCCGGCGGTGCGGTCGACGATGCTCGCGGTGAACCGCTCGGCCGTGTCGGGCGCCTGGTAGACGCGCACGTAGTCGACCGTGAGCGACTGCGGGAACTCGAGGTCGTCGCCGAGCGCGCCGCCGAAGTTGCCGCCGATCGCCACGTTCGTGAGCAGTGAGAACGGGTGGTCGAAGACCCACTCGTTCGGCGCGACATCCGCCGGGTCGGCCTGGTGGTAGACGATGCCGTCGACCGACCAGACGATCTGCTCGGGCGTCCACTCGACCGCGAACTCGTGCCAGTCGCCCGGCACGGGAGCCCCGAAGTCGTAGATGCCGCCGTAGGACTGCCCGCCCGAGTAGCCGGGGCCGTGGATCGTGCCGAAGATCTCGTTCGGCAGGCGGCCGACGAACTCCATGACGTCGATCTCGCCGGTCTGCGGCCAGCCGACCTCGCGGAAGTCGGTGCCGAGCGACCACACGGCCGGCCAGATGCCGCTGCCCTCGGGCACCTGAACCCGGGACTCGATCCGGCCGTACTCGAACTCCTGCCTCTGCTCGGTGATCAGGCGCGCCGACGTGTACTCGCACGGGCCGTACCAGCACTCGAGGTCGGTCGTGGCCGGGTCGATCTCGCGGGCCGTGATGACGAGATTGCCGTCACCGTCGAGCGCCGCGTTGTCGGTGCTGTCG
>DASTQT010000264.1:0-3890 GCA_035761605.1 Agromyces sp.
CGTGACTCGATCGCCCGTGCGGGATGACCCTGCGGAGGCGTACCTGCGTCAGGACGCGGCGAACGCGCGACGGGCCTCGATGCCGAGGTCGGGGTGGTCGAGGAAGATGCCGTCGACGCCGGTGCCGATGATGCGCGTGAACTCGCCGAGCCAGTCGCCCCAGGCGCTCCGCGAGGCGCCGCGCCGGAACGGCTGGGCGAGGAAGCGGTTCTCGGGGCGCAGCGTCCATGTGTAGACGGCGAGCCCGGCGGCGTGCGCGGCGTCGACGAGCTCCGACCCCCGGAGCGGTGCGCCGGGCGCGACCCGACGCGCGGCGGCCGCGGCATCCGTCGACGACCGTGGGCCGCCCACCAGGCGGGCCTTGCCGACGCTCACGCCGTCGACCACGCCCGCGAGCCCGAGCAGGCCCTCCTCGGTGACGAAGGAGTCGTACGTGCGCGCCCGCCCGCCCGTGCCCGCCGATGCGGCGATGAGGTCCCACGGCGCCCCGCGGTCCTCCACGAGCAGCACCTTCGGTCCCCCGATGCCTCGGTCGCGCAAGCGCTCGAGGAGCGTCGGCTCGAACGCCTCGGAGATGAGCCGGTCGTCGCCGCGGCCCCATCCGCCCGCCGCGAGCTCGGCCGCGAACAGCTCGTCGATCGGCAGACCGAGGCCCTCGAAGTGGGTCGCGTGCTTGAACTCGGCCACGAGGCGGATGGCACGGCCCGACTCGTCGGCCGCGGCATCCAGCAGCCCGAGCAGGTCGCGGAACCGGATCACCGGGTACCGGCCGTCGAACGTCGCGCCGTGCTGCCGCACGCCGCCGAGCCGCTCGGTCGCGCGCAGCGTGGACAGCTCGGCCCACGTGAAGTCCTCGGTGAACCAGCCCGTGAGCGCCTTCCCGTCGACCTCGCGGGTCGTGCGCCGCGACGCGAACTCGGCGCGGGACGCGACATCCGTCGTGCCGGAGATCTCGTTCTCGTGCCGCAGCACGAGCACGCCGTCGCGCGTCGCGACGAGGTCGGGCTCGACCGCGTCGGCGCCGAGCGCGAACGCGAGGCGGTACGACGCCTCGGTGTGCTCGGGCCGGTACCCCGGCGCGCCGCGGTGCCCGATGACCAGCGGTCGCTCGACGGGGTCTCGCAGCATCCGTCCAGCGTATCCACGGCGTCCCTGCGAGCCGCGGAATGTCGCAGGAATTCACGGCGTTGACACGGATGAACCCGGTAAGTTGGGATGACACGCCCGACCGGGCGCACGATTCCCCTCCACCCGACGGAAAGCCGAAAGCAGAGGAACCACAGCAATGGCTCTCAACAACCCCGCCTTCTCACGTAACGAGGCGTTCTCCAACCAGGGGGCGGTGGCTGTCGCGCAGGACATGTCCGCCCAGCAGTTGCAGGACATGTACAACCAGCCCGCCACGCTCCCCGACCGCGACGTCATGACGATCGAGGACTCGCTCGCGAAGACCGCCGCGGCGTTCGGCGTGCTGCTCGTCGGCGCGGCCGTCGGCTGGCTGACCTTCCAATCGCTGCCGTTCCTCTGGATCGGCGCCGGCATCGTCGGCTTCGTCCTGGCCCTCGTCAACATCTTCAAGAAGGAGCCGTCGCCGGCCCTGGTCCTCGCCTACGCCGGCGTGCAGGGCGTCTTCGTCGGCGGCATCTCGGCGTGGTACGAGTACGCGTTCGGCGGCGGCATCGTCGCGCAGGCGGTCATCGCGACCCTCGTCGTCGTCGGCGTGACGCTCGCGCTGTTCGCGTCGGGCAAGATCCGCGCCTCGGCTCGTGCGACCAAGATCTTCCTGATCGCGATGGTCGGCTACGTCGTGTTCTCGCTCGTGAACCTCGGCCTCATGCTCTTCAACGTCACCGACGACCCGTGGGGTCTTCGCGGTGCCGAGATCATGGGCATCCCGCTGGGCGTGATCATCGGCGTCCTGGTCGTCATCATGGCCGCGTACTCGCTGGTGCTCGACTTCGACTTCATCCAGCAAGGTGTCAGGAACCGCGCACCGAAGAAGTACGGCTGGACCGGTGCGTTCGGGATCATGGTCACGGTCATCTGGCTGTACCTCGAGATCCTGCGCATCCTCGCGATCACGCGCGAATAGTCGCACCGCACGTCGCGAACGGGCCGTCCCTGCCGGGGGCGGCCCGTTCCGCGTTCGGAATCACCCCGCAGGAGTGCCGCTTCTGCGGTGGAGGTCCGTCGCGTCCGGCCCTCCACCGCAGAAGCGGTACTCGGCCGTCAGAGTGCGCTCGGGTGCGCCGGCCGCGCAGCCCGCGCCAGGAGCACCGCCCGCTCGCGCTCGTTGGCGGTGAGGCGCGCCGCCTCGGCGAACGCCTCGCGCGCGTCATCCGCTCGCCCGAGCCGCTCGAGCAGTTCGGCGCGCACCGCCTGGAGCGGGTGGTACCGCGCGAGCCGCGCGTCGGCCGCCAACCCGTCCACGATCGCGAGCCCGGCTTCGGCCCCGTCGGCCATCGCGACCGCGACAGCGCGGTTGAGGTCGACGACCGGCGAGGGCGCGACCTGCCCGAGCGCCTCGTAGAGCGCGACGATCGTGGCCCAGTCGGTGTCGTCGACGGATGCCGCGACGTCGTGCTGCTCGGCGATCGCCGCCTGCAGCGCGTAGGCGCCGCGCCCGCGGCCGATGGCGTCGGCGCGCGCGAGCGCCGCCCGCCCGCGGGTGATCGCCGAGCGATCCCACCTCCGCCGGTCCTGGTCGGCGAGCAGCACCGGGTCGCCGTTCGCGTCGAGCCGGGCCGGGAATCGCGCAGCGGTGAGCTCCATGAGCGCGACGAGCCCATGCGCCTCGGGCTCGCGCGGCACGAGCCCGGCGAGCACGCGCGCGAGACGCAGCGCCTCGCGGCTGAGCTCGGGCCGCATGAGGTCGGAGCCGGCCGACGCCGAGTGACCCTCGTTGAAGATCAGGTAGAGCACGCCGAGTACCGTGCCGAGCCGCTCGGGGAACTCCGACCGCGGCGGCACCTCGAACGGCACGCCCGCGTCGCCGAGCGTCTTCTTCGCGCGCACGATGCGCTGCTGCACCGTCGACACCGGCGTGAGGAACGCGCGCGCGATCTCCTCGGTCGAGAGGCCCCCGACCACGCGGAGCGTCAGCGCGACGCGCGCCTCGCGCGAGAGCACCGGATGGCACGACACGAACACGAGCCGGAGCACGTCGTCGTCGATCGCGTCGGGGTCGTACGGCAGCCCGCCCGCGGCATCCGTCGCCTCGGCCTGCTCGCGCTCGAGGTCGTGGGCGATCGCGGCGAGCCGCTCGTCGTAGCGCTCGCGGCGGCGCCATCCATCGATCGCACGCCGCTTGGCGACCGCGGTGAGCCACGCGCCCGGGTTCGACGGGATGCCCGAGGCCGGCCACTGCGCGAGCGCCTCGGCGAGCGCGTCCTGCGCGAGGTCTTCCGCGAGCGCGAAGTCGCCGACCATGCGCGTGAGCGTCGCGACGATGCGCGCGGACTCGATGCGCCACACGGCCGCGACGGCCCGCCGGGCGGACTCGGGATCCACCGGGCGTGCCGTCGCGGCATCCGTCGTCACGGCCGGGAACTCAGGCCTTCGCGGCGGCGCGGCGGGCCTCCTCGGCCAGGCGCTCGGCCTGCTCGGCACGCCAGCCGACCTCCTTCTGGATCCACTCGTTGTCCTGAGGGAAGTCCTCGATCTCGGAGACGCGACGCACCTCGAGCTTCGAGCCGGGGCCGAGCGGGCAGCGCTTCGCCCACTCGACCGCTTCCTCGGCGGTCGAGACGTCGAGGATCCAGAAGCCGTTGAACAGCTCCTTGGTCTCGCCGTACGGGCCGTCCGTCACGAGCGGGGGCTCGGCCGAGAAGTCGACGACGAAGCCCTCGCTCGCGTCGGTGAGGCCCTCGCCGGCCAGCATCACGCCGGCC
>DASTQT010000265.1:0-3357 GCA_035761605.1 Agromyces sp.
CCGTAGCGCGCGGTGGACAGGTCGAAGGTGCGCCCCGACCCGGCCCCGATCACCTGGATGATCGACGCGCACTCGGCGTTGCTCAGCATGTCGGCGATGCTCGCCTTCTGCACGTTGAGGATCTTGCCGCGGATCGGCAGCAGGGCCTGGTGCTCGCTGTCGCGTGCGAGCTTCGCGGTGCCGAGCGCCGAGTCGCCCTCGACGATGAACAGCTCGCTCTGTTCGACGTCGCTCGAACGGCAGTCGACGAGCTTGGCCGGCAGCGACGACGTCTCGAGCGCGTTCTTGCGGCGCTGGGTCTCCTTGTGGGTGCGTGCGGAGATGCGGGCCTTCATCTCGGCGACGATCTTGTCGAGCAGGAGCGACGTCTGCGCCTTGTCGTCGCGCTTGGTCGAGGCGAAACGCTCGCCGAGCGCCTTCTGCACGACGGATGCCACGATCGAGCGCACGGCGGGCGTGCCGAGGACCTCCTTGGTCTGGCCCTCGAACTGCGGTTCGGGCAGCCGCACGGTCAGCACGACCGTGAGGCCGGCGAGCACGTCGTCCTTCTCGAGCTTGTCGTTGCCGACCTTCAGCCGCCGCGCGTTCTGCTCCACCTGCTGGCGCAGGAACTTCAGGAGCCCCTGCTCGAAGCCCATCTGGTGCGTGCCGCCCTTCGGCGTGGCGATGATGTTGACGAAGCTGCGCATCACCGTGTCGTAGCCGGTGCCCCATCGCAGGGCGATGTCGACGTGGCAGTGACGCTCGACGTCGGTCGGGATCATCGCGCCGTGGTCGCTGAGCACCGGCACCGTCTCGGTGAACCGCCCGTCGCCCGTGACGCGCCACACGTCGGTGACCGGGCCGTCGACCGCGAGGTGCTCGGCGAACTCGGAGATGCCGCCGTCGAACTGGAAGCGGTGCGTCTCGGGCTCGTCGCCGCGCTCGTCGACCACCGAGATCGCGATGCCCGGAACGAGGAACGCGGTCTGCCGCGCGCGGTTCAGCAGCTCGTCGAGCTGGAATGCGGCGCCCTTGGTGAAGATCTGCGGGTCGGCCCAGTAGCGCACCCTGGTGCCCGTGACCCCCTTCGCGACACGCCCGACCTTGCGAAGTTCGCTGGATTGCTCGAACGGGCGGAACGTCGCGGTGGGAGAAGGAGTGCCGCGATCGGCGAAGACGCCCGGCTCGCCGCGGTGGAACGACATGGCCCACGTCGCGCCATTGCGATCGACCTCGACGTCGAGGCGCTCGGACAGCGCGTTCACGACCGAGGCGCCGACGCCGTGCAGGCCGCCGGAGGCCGCGTACGAGCCCGAGCCGAACTTGCCGCCGGCGTGGAGCTTCGTGAACACGACCTCGACGCCCGTGAGGCCGGTCTTCGGCTCGACATCGACCGGGATGCCGCGCGCGCGGTCGCGAACCTCGACGCTGTCGTCGGGGTGCAGGATCACGACGATCTCGCTGCCGTGGCCCCCGAGCGCCTCGTCGACGGAGTTGTCGATGATCTCCCACAGGCAGTGCATGAGGCCGCGGGAGTCGGTCGAGCCGATGTACATGCCCGGCCGTTTGCGCACGGCCTCGAGGCCCTCGAGGACGGAGAGATGGCGGGCGGAATAGTCGGAACTCACGTCGCCCAAGCCTAGTGATGCCCACCGGCATCGCCGGTCAGGCGCTTCGCGCTGAGCGAAATGCGCAGCCTTTCGGAAGGAACCGGCCCGCACACGTGTTTTCATTGGTAGACGAAGGAATCGGATCGTGAGCTACGGAGGAGGCGCCATGAACCAGACCACCGACACCGCCGGTGCAGTCGACGAACTCGACACCCCGAACGAGCTCACGGCCCTCGACCGGTGCGACGCCTGCGGCGCGCAGGCCTACATCCGCGTGGTCGTCGCGAGCGGCGAGCTCCTCTTCTGCGCCCACCACGGCCGCAAGCACCAGGAGAAGCTCTCGCAGATCGCCCACAGCTGGCACGACGAGTCGAGCCGGCTCCTCACCGACACGCGCGACTGAGCGCGTCCCAGAGCAACACGAAGGCCCCGGAGCGATCCGGGGCCTTCGTCGTGTGCTGGCGCGGGCGGAGTCAGGCGCCGACGGATGCCGCGACGCCCGCGGCACGCAGTTGGGCGGCTCGCGCGGCCTCGGCGTAGCCGTCGACGACGGCCGCCTGCTCCCCTGCCTCGTAGCTCAGCCCGGCGCGCGAGCACATGCGCTCGAGGATCGCGTCGGCCAGGCGCGGGTTCTTCGCGAGGACGGGGCCGTGCAGGTGCGTGCCGATCACGTCGCCCATGCGCACGCCCTCCTGGCCGGACCCCCGGCCGTTGCCGGAACCGGCCTGGACCCGCCCGAGCGGCGAGGCCTCGGCCCCGACGTAGTCGCGTGCATGGTTCTCGAATCCGACGAGGAGTCCGAGCCCGCCGCCGGCCTTCACGACGAGGTCGCCGGCGATGCGCCCCTCCCGAGGCACGGCCCGGCCCGCGACGATGCCGAGGCCCTCGACGGTGCTGCCGTCGGCGCGCTCGACGCCCCAGCTCAGCAGCTCCCATCCGGTCCCGACGGCGAGGATCGGGACCCCTTCGGTGCCCCAGCGGCGCAGCTCGTCGTGCAGGCCGAGCAGTCGCGCACGGCTGGTCTCGAGCGAGCCGTCGCTGCCCGAGCCGATGACCACGGCATCGACCTGCGCGGGCAGGTCGTCGGCGTGCTCGACCGGGACGACGCGTGCCTCGAGTCCGGCCCAGCGGGCGCGAGCGGCGAGGACCGCCGCATTCTCGGCGTCGCCGTTGGTGTTCTGCAGCGAGGGCAGCAGCGAGACGATCGTGAGGCTCATTCCGCTCCCGTGAGTCCGAGGTGCGCGCGCGTCCGACGCATCGAGTCGGCGGAGAAGACGATGGTCTTCCTGCCGCCGGCCGGCGCGGGTGCGGCGAGGAAATCGTCCAGTGCCCGCGTGAGGTCGGGTTCGACGCGGTCGATCGCGACGCCGTCGTAGGCGAGCATGAGCGCCGCCTCGTTCGCCTTGGAGCCGCTGACCATCGAGACCCGGCCGAGGGACGAGGCATCCGTCGGCCAGAAGTAGGAGGGATCGCGCACGTCGGACCCGATCGCGAAGAGGATCTGCTCGGTGCCGGGCGCGATGCTGTCGACGTTGAGCTGATAGCTCGCGGGGTTCTGCACGAGCACGAAGTCGACCTCCTGGCCGCGCACCGTCACGCGCTCGCCGCGGCCGAAGACGGCGGGGATGGCGCTGAGCGCCCCCGCCGCGGTCTCCGGGGCGAACCGCTCCCCCAGCACGGCCTTCGCGGTCGCGTACGCGGCGGCGGCGTCGACGGCGTAGTGGATGCCGCGCGCGGGCAGGCCGACGGGCACGGATGCGCCGCG
>DASTQT010000266.1:0-2045 GCA_035761605.1 Agromyces sp.
GTGTCCGGGCTCGAGCGCGACCAGTCGCCCGCGCGACTGCTCGCCACGGCCGGCATCGCCTGGCGGCTCATGACGCAGCTCGCCGTCGACCGGCGGCTGCCCGAGCAGGGCGAGCCGCTCGAACGCGCGATGCGCTACCTCGAGGAGCGCGTCGACGGCACCATCCGCGTCGGCGAACTCGCGCGACTGGTCGGCGTCTCGGCGTCGCACCTCGGCGCGCTGTTCCGCGAGGCGACCGGCGGCGGCGTGCTCGCCCACCACACCGCGCTCAAGATGGCGCGCGCCCGCGGCCTGCTCGACACGACCCACCTCAACGTCGCCGAGGTCGCCCGCGAGGTCGGCTACGCCGACCAGTTCTACTTCTCACGGCAGTTCAGCCGCATGCACGGCCTCAGCCCGACGGCCTACCGCGAGCAGCGCAAGGGGTGAGGGGGGCGGGTACGGCGCGGCCGCGCCGTCCGCTCGGTCAGCCCTTCGTCGCCCCGGCCGTGAGGTCGGCGCGCCAGAACCGCTGCAGCGACACCATGAGCACCACGAGCAGCACGACCGAGACCGCCGAACCGGTCACGACGAGCGTCGTGAACGCCGGGTCGCGTTGGGTCTGCGAGTTCCACAGCGTGAGGCCCAGCGTGATCGGGAAGCGCTTCGGGTCGTTCAGCATCACGAGCGGCAGCAGGTAGTTGTTCCAGGTCGTCACGAACTGGAACAGGAAGACCGTCACGATCGCGGGCGTCATCATGCGCGTCGCGATCGAGCCGAAGATGCGCAGGTCGCCCGCCCCGTCGATTCGCGCGGCCTCGATGACCTCGTCGGGCACCGACGCGTTCGCGTGGATGCGCGCGAGGTACACGCCGAATGGGCTCACCATGCACGGCAGCAGCACGCTCCAGTACGACCCGGTGAGGCCGACTGTGTTGAGCAGGAAGTACAGCGGCAGCGCGATGACGGTCGCCGGCACCAGCACGCCGCCGAGGATGGTCCAGAATACGGCCTCCTTGGCGGGGAAGTCGTACTTGGCGAACGCGTACCCGGCCGCGACCGAGAGCACGGTCGCCACCGCCGCGCCGACGCCGGAGTAGAGCACGCTGTTGACGATCCACAGCGAGAAGGCGCCCCCGTCCTGCGTGAACAGGTGCACCAGGTTCTCCCACGCCTGCGGGCTGTCGGAGAACCAGAGGCCGAAGGTGCCGTACAGGTCGCCCGGCGATTTCGTCGCGGCGACGAGCACCCACGCGATCGGGAGTACGAAGTAGAGCGCCGCGAGCACGAGCAGGCCGTTGACGGCGAGCGTGCTCGCGGTGCCGGACCGGGCGATGCGGCCGGTGGATGGCGCCGGAGCGGGCGTTCCCGCCGGCGTCGCGGTTCGTGCGGGGCGGGCGGCGGTGCGCGTCACCATGCGCGGTTCCCCTTCCGGTTGACGATCCTGAGGAACAACGCCGAGAACGCGAACGCGAGCGCTGCGACGATGACCGCCATCGCGGCGGCGAGGTTCGGATTGCCCTGAGCGAACGCCTGGTTGTACGCGGCGAGGTTCGGGGTGAAGTCGGAGCTGATCGCGGTCGTGAGCGGCCGCAGCACCAGCGGCTCGACGAAGAGCTGGAGCGTGCCGATGATCGTGAAGAGCGTGACGAGCACGACCGATGGGCGGATGAGCGGCAGCTTGATGTGCCAGATCAGTCGCCACTCGCCGGCGCCGTCGAGGCGGGCGGCCTCGTACAGGTCCGAGGGGATGGCGTCGAGCGCGGCGATCAGGATGAGCATGTTGTACCCCGCGAAGCCCCAGAGCGCGGTGTTCGCGATCGCGAACAGCACGGCGTCGGAGCTCAGCGGGTTGACGCCCTCGATGCCGAGCGCGCCGAGCGCCTGGAGCACCGGGCTCGTCGCCGGGATGTAGAGGAAGCCCCACAGCAGCGAGGCGATCACGCCGGGCACGCCGTACGGCATGAAGTAGGTCACGCGGAACAGCCGCGGGAAGCGAGCCGCTCCGGCGCCGAGGAGGAGCGCGAGCCCGAGCGCCGTCACGACCATCAGCGGCACCTCGATCG
>DASTQT010000267.1:0-12694 GCA_035761605.1 Agromyces sp.
TCATCCGGGTCCAGCCCGACGAGGGCGTCACCATCCGGTTCGGGTCCAAGGTGCCGGGCGCCGGCATGCAGGTGCGCGACGTCACCATGGACTTCGGATACGGCCACGCGTTCACCGAGGCCAGCCCCGAGGCGTACGAGCGACTCATCCTCGACGTGCTCCTCGGCGACCCGCCGCTCTTCCCCCGACAGGAGGAGGTGGAGCTCTCCTGGAAGATCCTCGACCCGATCGAGGAGTTCTGGGCGACGCAGGGCCAGCCCGAGCAGTACAAGCCCGGTTCGTGGGGTCCCTCCTCCGCCGACGAGCTCCTCGCCCGCGACGGACGCACCTGGAGGCGCCCATGATCGTCGAACTGCCCGACACCACCACCAGCCAGGTGTCGAAGACCCTCGTCAAGATCCGCGAGGAGGGCGGCGTCGTCGCCCTCGGACGCGTGCTCACGCTCGTCATCGCGACCACGCACGACGGCGAGGAGGAGGCGATCGAGGCGGCGAACGACGCGTCGCGGGAGCACCCGATGCGCGTCATCGTCGTCTCGACGGAGGACGAGGACGATGCCCCCGCCGACGAGAGCCGGATCGACGCGGAGATCCGCGTCGGCGGCGACGCGGGCGCGAGCGAGGTCATCATCCTTCGCGCGCGCGGCGACGCCGCACAGGACGAGCAGAGCCTCGTCATGGGCCTGCTCCTGCCCGACGCTCCCGTGGTCACCTGGTGGCCGGGCGCCGCACCCGCGGTTCCCGGCGACTCGCCGCTCGGGCGCATCGCCCAGCGACGGATCACGGATGCCTCGACCCAGGCCGACCCGCAGGCCGCGCTCGACCACCTCGCCGACAGCTACCGTCCGGGCGACGCGGACTTCTCGTGGACCCGCCTCACCCTCTGGCGCGCGCAACTCGCGGCGGTCCTCGACCAGCCGCCGTACGAGCCGGTGACGGGCGTGAGCGTGACGGGAGCCGTCGACTCGCCGTCGACGACGCTGCTGGCCGCATGGCTGTCGATGCAACTCGGCGCGCCCGCGGACTGCACGCTCACGGGCCTCGAGCACGGCTCGCACGGCATCCACGGCGTGCACCTCATCCGTCCGAACGGCCGCATCGAACTGGTGCGCGACCACCCGGGCGTGGCGACCCTGCGGCAGCCGGGTCAGCCCGTCCACGACGTCGCACTCCCCCGTCGCAGCCTCCGCGACTGCCTTGCCGACGAGCTCCGCCGACTCGACCCGGATGACCTGTACGGTGAGGTGATCACGAGAGGGCTCGCGCTGGTCTCGCAGCGCCGGGCGAACACGAAGGAGTGACCGCATGACGAACGAGCGCCGCGTGCTCGTCCATCCCGACAAGGACACCCTGGCCGGGGCGGTCGCCGCCCGCTTCATCACCAAGGTGCTCGATCTCCTGGACGCCCAGGAGACGGTGCACGTCGTGCTGACGGGCGGGTCGATGGGCGGCGCGGTGCTCGAGGCGGTGCGCGAGTCGCCCGCGCGACAGTCCGTCGACTGGCAGCGCGTGCACTTCTGGTGGGGCGACGAGCGGTGGGTGCCCGATGGCGACGCCGAGCGGAACGACCGGCTCTCGCGTGAGTCGCTCCTCGACGCGCTCGACCTGCCGGCGGGGAACATCCACCCGTTCCCGGCCTCCGACCAGGGCCTGACCCTGGACGAGGCGGCGGACGCGTACGCGGCCGAACTCGAGCGCTTCGGCGCCGAGGGGCTCCCGCACCCGGTGTTCGACATCGTGTTCCTCGGCGTCGGCCCCGACGGGCACATCGCCTCGCTGTTCCCGCACCGGTCGGGCATCCAGGTGGTCGACCGTCCGGTCATCGCCGTGCGCGAGTCGCCGAAGCCCCCGCCCGAGCGGCTGAGCCTCACGCGCCCGGTGATCAATGCGTCGCAGCGCGTGTGGCTCGTGCTCGCGGGCGCCGACAAGGCCTCCGCGCTCGGCCTCGCGCTCGCGGGCGCGAGCCGCGACGAGGTGCCGGTCGCGGGCATCAAGGGTCGCCGCCGCACGGTCTTCTTCGTCGACCGGGATGCCGCGGCGGAGGTGCCCGACGCGCTGATCGCGCGCGACTACTGACGCAGGCACGACGAGGAAGGGCCGCCCCGTTCGGGGCGGCCCTTCCTCGTCGTGTCGCGCGTCGCGTCAGTCCTTCGACGCCGTGCCGCGGCGCGCGCGGAGCTGCTGCAGCGCCTCCTCGAGGAGTGCTGCGGCCTCTTCCTCGGTGCGACGCTCCTTCACGTACGCGAGGTGCGTCTTGTACGGCTCGAGCTTGGAGACGGCGGGCGGGTTCTCCTTGTCGCGGCCCGCCGGCAGGCCCGTGGAGGGGCTGTCGATGACGTCGGGGATCTCCTCCTCAGGGAGGTTCGCTGCGAAGTACCGCACCGTCTCGTTGCCCTGGGCGTCCCAGTAGCTGATCGCGACGCGGTCGGCGTGGAAGCCGCGGTCCTGCTCGCCCATGGGACCGGAGCCGACTCGCGAGCCCCGGATCGCGCTGTTGCCTGATGCCACGGTGACCTCCGTCAGATCCCTGCGTCGAACTTGGTGATGAGGCCGAGCACGACGATGCACGTCACCCACACGAGCCCGAGGATGATCGTGATGCGATTGAGGTTGCGCTCCGCGACCCCGGACGCGCCGAGGTTCGACGTGACGCCGCCGCCGAACATGTCGGACAGACCGCCGCCGCGACCCTTGTGCAGCAGGATCAGGAGCGTGAGCAGGATGCTCGTGAGCCCGAGCAGCACCTGCAGGACGACCTGGAGAATCTCCACGGTGAAACCTTTCCGGGCATGACGAAGTGTCGATGCCGCCAGTCGAGTATAGCCGTCCGCGCCGCCCGACCCACGTCGAGCGGGGGTCGGGCGGCGCGGAATCGGGCGTCAGGCGCCGACGTGCTTCTTGAAGCGGACGATGCTCGAGAACTCGTCGATGTCGAGGCTCGCGCCGCCGACGAGCGCGCCGTCGACGTCGGGCTCGCGGAGGAACGACGCGATGTTCGCCGCCTTCACCGAGCCGCCGTACAGGATGCGCGTCGCGGCCGCGAGCTCCTCGCCGGCGAGCTCGGCGAGCACCGCGCGAAGGGCGGCGCCGACCTGCTGGGCCTGGTCGGGCGTCGCCGCCTGGCCGGAGCCGATCGCCCAGACCGGCTCGTACGCGACGACGAGGCCCTTCGCGACATCCACGCCCTCGAGCGCCGCGCGCAACTGCGACACGGGAACGGCGCTCGCGCCGTGCTGCTCGAGGTCCTCCGCCGTCTCGCCGACGCACAGCACCGGGACGAGCCCGTGGCGGTGCGCCGCGACGACCTTGGCATTGACGACCTCGTCGGTCTCGCCGTGCAGCGTGCGCCGCTCGGAGTGGCCGATGATCACGTACCGGCAGTCGAGCTTCGCGAGGAACGCACCCGACACCTCGCCGGTGTAGGCGCCCGAGTCGTGCTGCGAGAGGTCCTGCGCGCCGTACGCGATGGGCAGGTCGTCGGCCGAGACGAGCGTCTGCACCGACCGCAGGTCGGTGAACGGCGGGAAGACCGCGACCTCCGCGTCGGCGAAGTCGTGCTTCGCGTCCGCGAGGCTCCACGCGAGCTTCTGCACGAACGCGATCGCCTGCAGGTGATCGAGGTTCATCTTCCAGTTGCCCGCGATGAACGGGGTGCGGCTCACTGCCATCCGAGGACCTCCAGTCCGGGGAGCTTCTTGCCTTCGAGGAATTCCAGGCTCGCGCCGCCGCCCGTCGAGATGTGCCCGAAGGCACCCTCGTCGAACCCGAGCTGGCGGACGGCCGCCGCCGAGTCGCCGCCGCCGACCACGCTGAGCCCGTCGACCTCGGTGAGGGCGGATGCCACGGTGCGCGTGCCTTCGGCGAAGGGCGCGAGTTCGAACACGCCCATCGGGCCGTTCCAGAACACGGTCTTCGCGCCGCGGACCCGCTCGGCGAACGCGGCCGCCGTGTCGGGACCGATGTCCAGCCCGAGGCCCGAAGCGCCGAACGGCGTCTGCTCGATCGCGTCGGCCGCGGTGACCTGGTGCTCGGCGTCGGCCGAGAACGAGGCGGCGACCACGACATCGGTCGGGAGGACGATGTCGACACCGCGCTCCGCGGCATCCGCGAGGTAGCCCTTCACGGTGTCGATCTGGTCGGCCTCGAGCAGGCTCGAGCCCACCTGGTGCCCCTGCGCCGCGAGGAAGGTGAACAGCATGCCGCCGCCGATGAGCAGGGCGTCGACGCGCGGGAGCAGGTGCTCGATCACGCCGAGCTTGTCGGACACCTTGGATCCGCCGAGCACGACCACGTACGGCCGCTCGGGGTTCTCGGTGAGCCGGTCGAGCACGTCGAGCTCGGCCGCGATGAGCAGGCCGGCCGCGCTCGGGCGCAGCTGCTCGAGCTCGTACACGCTGGCCTGCTTGCGGTGCACGACGCCGAAGCCGTCGGAGACGACCGCGTCGGCGAACTCGGCCAGCTGCCCCGCGAAGGCGGTGCGCTCGGCCTCGTTCTTGCTGGTCTCGCCCGGGTTGAAGCGGAGGTTCTCGAGCACGAGCACCTCGCCGTCGCCGAGCGCGGCGACCTTCGCCGCCGCGTCGTCGCCGACCGTGTCGGACGCGAAGGAGACCGGCACGTCGAGGAGTTCGCCGAGCCGCGTCGCGACGGGCTCGAGGCTGTACTTCGGGTCGGGTGCGCCCTCGGGGCGGCCCAGATGGGAGATGACGATCACCTTGGCGCCCTGTTCGACGAGCGCGGTGAGCGTGGGGACCGACGCGCGCACGCGGCCGTCGTCCGTGATGACCCCGTCCTTCAGAGGGACGTTGAGGTCGCAGCGGACGACGACGCGCGTACCGGCGATCGGACCCAGGGAATCGATGGTTCGCAGGGTCACGTCGCCGCGCCTCAGAGCCGCTCGGCCACGTACTCGGTCAGGTCGACGAGGCGGTTCGAGTAGCCCCACTCGTTGTCGTACCACGCCGAGAGCTTGACCTGGTCGCCGATGACGCGCGTGAGGCCGGCGTCGAAGATCGACGAGTGCGGGTCGGTGACGATGTCGCTCGAGACGATGTCGTCCTCCGTGTACTTGAGGATGCCCTTGAGGGGCCCCTCGGCGGCCTTCTTGTACGCGGCCTTGACCTCGTCGACCGTGACCGGGCGCGACGACGTGACCGTGAGATCGGTGATCGAGCCGGTCGGGACCGGGACGCGCAGCGCGAATCCGTCGAGCTTGCCGACGAGCTCGGGCAGCACCAGGCCGATGGCCTTCGCAGCGCCCGTCGACGTCGGCACGATGTTCAGCGCCGCCGCGCGGGCACGGCGGAGGTCCTTGTGCGGACCGTCCTGGAGGTTCTGGTCGGCGGTGTACGCGTGCACCGTCGTCATGAGGCCGCGCTCGATGCCGAACTCGTCGTTGAAGACCTTCGCGAGCGGCGCCAGGCAGTTCGTGGTGCACGACGCGTTCGAGATGATGTGGTGCTTCTCGGGGTCGTACGAGTCCTCGTTCACCCCGATGACGAACGTGGCGTCCTCGTCGGTCGCCGGTGCCGAGATCAGCACCTTCTTCGCTCCGGCCTCGATGTGCTTGCGCGCGTCGGCGGCCTTGGTGAAGAACCCCGTCGACTCGATGACGATGTCGACGCCGAGCTCGCCCCAGGGCAGGTTCGCGGGGTCGCGCTCCGCGAACGCCCTGATCGACTTGCCGTCGACGATGAGGTGCTCGTCGTCGTAGTCGACGGTCGCGTCGAGGCGGCCCGTGATCGAGTCGTACTTGAGCAGGTGCGCGAGCGTCTTGTTGTCGGTGAGGTCGTTCACCGCGACGATCTCGAGGTCGGCGCCCTGGGCCAGGGCGGCTCGGAAGTAGTTGCGGCCGATGCGGCCGAAGCCGTTGATGCCGATCTTTACGGACACAGGATTCTCCCCTGTCATGACGGGCGCGATCGCGCTTTCGAGATGGATCTGATTGAGCTGATCGGACGGCGGTGTCCCCGGGACGGCGCCCGGGGACGCCATCCGCGTTACGACAGTAGCAGCAGCCCTGAGGTCTTCTCAGTCGCGGCCTGGAGGCGCTGCTGGACGTTCTCCCAGTTCACGATGTCCCAGAACGCCTTGACGTAGTCGGCGCGCACGTTCTTGTAGTCGAGGTAGTACGCGTGCTCCCACACGTCGAGCATGAGCAGCGGAACGATGCCCGCCGGGAGGTTGCCCTGCTGGTCGAAGAACTGCACGATGATCGGGCGCTGCCCGATCGAGTCCCACGCCAGGACGGCCCATCCGGAGCCCTGCACGCCGAGCGCGGTCGCGGTGAAGTGAGCGCGGAACTTGTCGAACGAACCGAAGTGGTCGTCGATCGCCGACGCGAGCTCGCCCGTGGGCTTGTCGCCGCCGTCCGGCGAGAGGTTCGTCCAGAAGATCGAGTGATTGACGTGACCGCCGAGGTTGAACGCGAGGTCCTTCTCGAGCTTGTTGACGTTCGCGAGGTTGTCGGAATCGCGCGCCTCGGCGAGCTGCGCGAGCGCGGTGTTCGCGCCCGTCACGTACGCCTGGTGGTGCTTCGAGTGATGCAGCTCCATGATCGTGCCGCTGATCGACGGCTCGAGCGCCGAGTAGTCGTAGGCGAGTTCAGGGAGGGTGTAGTCAGCCATTGCTTCTCCTTGTCAGCAGCCGGATGACCCGGACCTCTGCCCGGGCGGACCGCGGCTTCCTCGATCCTATGCCCGTGCATGCGGCGCATGACGGGGGTTGACGACGTTCGGAGCCCGTTCGGGAAGCGTTCAGACGTCGTCGAGGTCGGCCGGCAGGTTGGCCTCGGTGCCCGGCACGCCGAGATCCGCGGCACGCTTGTCGGCCATGGCGAGCAGGCGTCGGATGCGGCCGGCGACCGCGTCCTTCGTCAACGGCGGGTCGGCGTGGTGGCCGAGCTCGTCGAGGCTCGCGTCCCGGTGCGCGAGCCGCAACTCGCCCGCGTACTTCAGGTGGTCGGGGATGTCCTCGCCGAGGAGCTCCATGGCGCGCTCGACGCGCGCGCACGCCGCGACCGCCGCCTGGGCGGAACGGCGCAGGTTCGCGTCATCGAAGTTCACGAGCCGGTTGGCCGTCGCGCGCACCTCGCGGCGCTGGCGCAGCTCCTCCCAGTTGCGCACGGTCTCGCTCGCGCCCATCAGGGCGAGCATCGCGCTGATCGCCTCGCCGTCGCGGATCACGACGCGGTGCACGCCGCGCACCTCGCGCGCCTTCGCCGACACGCCGAGGCGACCGGCGGCGCCGACGAGCGCCATCGCGGTCTCGCCGCCGGGGCACGTCACCTCGAGGGCGGCCGAGCGGCCCGGGTCGGTGAGGCTGCCGCGCGCGAGGAACGCGCCGCGCCACACCGCGGCGACGTCGTCGCGCGATCCGGTCGTGAGCTTGTTCGGCAGCCCGCGCACCGGGCGGCGCCGGGCATCGAGGAGCCCGGTCTGCCGGGCGAGCGTCTCGCCACCGTCGAGCACGCGCACGAGGTACTGGTTCGTGCGACGCAGCCCCGACGCGGAGATCACCGACACGTCGGGCCGCACGCCGTACAGCTCGCCGAGGTCGCGCGTCACGCGGCGGGCGATCGTCGGCGAGTCGAGCTCGGCCTCGATGGCGATCCGCCCCGAGATGATGTGGAGTCCTCCGGCGAACCGGAGCACCGAGGCGAGCTCCGCGGCACGCACCGGGGTCTTCGTCACCTCGACTCTCGCGAGCTCCTCTTTCACCTCAGCCGTCAGGGCCACGTGGTCGTCCTCTCTGTCGTCGGCAGGCGCGCGTCGCGCCGGGTCATTCTCGTCCGAGGTCGCGGTGCTTGACGCTGACCGCGAGTCCCGGGATGGATCGGAGTCGCGCCGCGAGCTCGCGGACCAGTGCGACCGAGCGGTGCTTGCCGCCCGTGCAGCCGATCGCGATCATCGCGTGGCGCTTGTTCTCGCGCTGGTAGCCCTCGAGCACCGGCCGCAGCGCGGCGACGTAGGCGTCGAGGAACTCGCGCGCACCGGGCTGGTCCAGCACGTAGTCGCTGACCTTCTGGTCCTCGCCGGTGAGCGAACGCAGTTCATCATTCCAGAACGGATTGGGCAGGAACCGCGCGTCGGCGACGAGGTCGGCATCGGCCGGCACCCCGTACTTGAAGCCGAAGCTCTGGACCGCGACCCGGAGCCCGGCGCGACCCGCTTCGGCGAAGGTCTCGGTCACGAGGGTCGCGAGCTGGTGGATGTTGAGGTCGGATGTGTCGACGATCAGGTCGCTCGCCTCACGGACCTCGGCCAGTCGCGCCCGCTCCGCGGCGATGCCGTCGAGGAGCGTGCCATCGGCCTGCAGCGGGTGCGGACGCCGGACCGACTCGAAGCGCCGCACGAGCACGGCATCGTCGGCGTCGAGGAACATGATCCTGACGTTCATGCCGTTGCGCAGGACCTGGACGACGTCGCGGATCTCGGAGAAGAATCCGCCGCCTCGGATGTCGACGACGGCGGCGATGCGCGGCAACGACCCGCCGGCGCGTTCCGCGAGGTCGACCAAGGGGCGCAGCATCTGCGGCGGCAGGTTGTCGACGACGTACCAGCCGAGGTCCTCCAACGCGTCGGCCACCGTCGACCGTCCGGCACCGGACATCCCCGTGACGATGAGCATCTCCTGACGGTCGCCGTCGCCCATGGTGTCGGCGCTCCCTTCCTGCAACTCCCCCGGCCACCCAGCCTAGTCGCCGCCCGGTCGGGGCTCTCCCTGCAGGTGGGCTCGGACGCTCGTCGCGAGGGCGGGTCCGATGCCCGGCACCTCGGAGATCGCGGCCTCGTCGGCACCGCGGAGGCGCGCGACGGAGCCGAAGTGCTTGAGCAGTGCCTTCACGCGCGCCGGACCGAGCCCCGGCACCTCGGACAGGACCGTGCCGATGTCGCGCTTGCGCCGCTGGCGCTGGTGCGTGATCGCGAACCGGTGCGCCTCGTCGCGGATGCGCTGGAAGAGGAAGAGCGCGTCGCTGTTGCGCGGCAGGATCACCGGGAAGTCGGACTCGGGCGTCCAGATCTCCTCGAGGCGCTTGGCGATGCCGCACAGGTAGACGCCCTCGACGCCGGATTCCCGCAGTGCCCGCTCGGCGGCGGCGACCTGCGGCTGGCCGCCGTCGACCACCAGGAGGTTCGGCCGGTAGGCGAACTTCGCTCGGCGCTGCGGTGCGGTCGCGCCATCCGTCGTCGTCTCGCCCTCGCCGTTCGGGCCGTCGCCGTTCGCGACCCGCTCGCCGAGGTAGGCGAGCCGCCGCGTGAGCACCTGGTGGATCGAGTCGGTGTCGTCGGTCGAGTTCGGGATGGTGAACCGCCGGTACTCGTCCTTGCGCGGCAGGCCGTCCTCGAACACGACCATCGACGCCACGATGTTCGTGCCGCTGAGATGCGACACGTCGAAGCACTCGATGCGCAGGGGTGCGTCGGCCATGCCGAGCGCCTCCTGGATGTCCTCCAGCGCCTGGGACCGCGTCGTGAAGTCGGCGCTGCGGCGGGTCTTGTAGAGCATCAGCGACTGCCTGGCGTTCTGCGTCGCGGTGGCGAGCAGCTGCGCCTTCGCACCGCGCTGGGCCACGCGAAGGCTCACGTTGCGGCCGGCGAGCCCGCCGAGCCAGGCCTCGAGCGCCTCGGCACCGTCGGGCAGCTCGGGCACGACCACCTCACGGGCCGGCGTCTGGCCGTCGCCGTAGGCGTTCTCGACCACGAAGCCGACCAGCTCGCCGAGCGGAACGTCGAGCTCCTTGTCGACCGTCCACGAGCGTTCGCCCCGGATGCGGCCGCCGCGGACCATGAACAGGTGCACCGCGGCCGCGAGCTCGTCGTGCTCGATGCCGAACACGTCGAGGTCGACGCGGTCGCCGAGCACGACCGCGCTCTTCTCGAAGAACGCGGTGGCGGCCTGCAGCTGGTCGCGCTTGCGGGCGGCCGTCTCGTAGTCCTGCATGGCCGACGCGGCGCGCATCTCGCGCTCGAGGTCGCGGACGATGCGGGGGTCCTGGTTCTGCATGAACGCGACGAAACGGTCGACGTTGGCCCGGTGCTCCTCGATCGTGACCCTGCCCGAGCACGGCCCGAAGCAGCGCCCGATCTGGCCGGCGAAGCACGGCTTGCCGGTGGCCATCGCCCGCCGGTAGTCGCTGTCCTTGCAGGTGCGGATCGGGAACAGCTTGATGAGGATCTCGAGCATGTCGGTCACGGCCCACATCTTCGGATACGGGCCGAAGTACCGGGCGCCCGGGATGCCGCGCTTGCGCGAGACCATCGCCCGTGGCGCCTCGTCGGCGAGCGTGACGACCAGGTACGGGTACGACTTGTCGTCCTTGAAGCGCACGTTGAACGGGGGCTTCAGCTCGTTGATCCACGTGATCTCGAGGTTGAGGGCCTCGACGTCGCTCGCGACGACGGTCCATTCGACGGATGCCGCGGTGGTGACCATGCGTCGGGTGCGCTCGTGCAGGGTGTGCAGGGGTGCGAAGTAGTTCGACAGCCGCGCGCGCAGGTTCTTGGCCTTGCCGACGTACAGGACTCGGCGCTCGGCGTCGCGGAACCGGTACACGCCGGGGTCGGTCGGGATCTCCCCCGGTCGCGGCCGATAGGGGACGGTGGTGCGCATCGTCAGCTCGCGGCGACGGCGGGCGGCGCCGCGGCTTCGAAGATCTCGCGCAGGAAGTACCCGGTGTGGCTCTCGTGGACTTCAGCCACCTGCTCGGGCGTGCCCACCGCGACGACCTGGCCGCCGCCGGAGCCGCCCTCGGGGCCGAGGTCGACGATCCAGTCGGCCGACTTGATCACGTCGAGGCTGTGCTCGATGACGATCACCGTGTTGCCCTTGTCGACGAGCTTGCCGAGCACCTTGAGGAGCTTCCGCACGTCCTCGAAGTGCAGACCCGTGGTCGGCTCGTCGAGCACGTAGACGCTCCGCCCGTTGGAGCGGCGCTGCAGCTCGGTCGCGAGCTTGACGCGCTGCGCCTCTCCGCCGGAGAGGGTCGTGGCGCTCTGGCCGAGCTGCACGTACCCGAGGCCGACGTCGACGAGCGTCTTGAGGTACCGGTGGATCGCCGAGATGGGCTCGAAGAACTCGGCCGCCTCACTGATCGGCATCTCGAGGACCTCGGCGATGTTCTTGCCCTTGTAGTGCACCTGCAGCGTCTCGCGGTTGTACCGCTGGCCGCCGCACACCTCGCACGCGACGTAGACATCGGGCAGGAAGTTCATCTCGATCTTGATGGTGCCGTCGCCGGAGCACGCCTCGCAGCGCCCGCCCTTGACATTGAAGCTGAACCGGCCGGGCAGGTAGCCGCGCGCCTTGGCCTCGGCGGTCTCGGAGAACAGCGTGCGGATGCGGTCGAACACGCCCGTGTACGTCGCCGGGTTCGAACGCGGCGTGCGGCCGATGGGCGCCTGATCGACGTGCACGACCTTGTCGAGGTGGTCGAGCCCGCCGACCCGGCGGTGCTTGCCGGGCACCTTGCGGGCGCCGTTCAGGCGGTTGGCGAGCACCCGGTAGAGGATGTCGTTGACGAGCGACGACTTGCCCGAGCCGCTGACGCCGGTGACGGCCGTGAACGTGCCGAGCGGGAACGACACGTCGACGTTCCTGAGGTTGTTCGCCTGCGCGCCCTCGACCGTGATCATCCGGTCGGAATCGATCGGGCGGCGCTTGGCGGGGGTCGGGATCTCCTTGCGGCCGGCGAGGTAGTCGCCGGTGAGCGAACGCGTGTTCTTCACGAGGTCGGCGTAGCTGCCGCTGTGCACGACGGTGCCGCCGTGCACGCCGGCGCCCGGACCGATGTCGACGATCCAGTCGGCCGTGCGGATGGTGTCCTCGTCGTGCTCGACGACGATGAGCGTGTTGCCGAGGTCGCGGAGGGCGATGAGCGTGTCGATGAGGCGACGGTTGTCGCGTTGGTGGAGCCCGATGCTCGGCTCGTCGAGCACGTAGAGCACGCCCGTGAGGCCGGACCCGATCTGGGTGGCGAGCCGGATGCGCTGCGCCTCGCCGCCGGACAGCGTGCCCGCCGCGCGCGCGAGGTCGAGGTAGCTGAGGCCGACGCGGATGAGGAAGTCGAGCCGGACCTTGATCTCGCGCAGCACCTGCGCCGCGATCGTCTGCTCGCGGTCGGTGAGCTGCAGCCGGTCCATGAAGGAACGCGCGTCGTGCAGGCTGAGCCGGCACACGTCGGCGATCGACGCGTCGTGGACGAGCACCGCGAGCACCTCGGGCTTGAGCCGGTCGCCGCGGCAGACGGGGCAGGGCACCTCGCGGAGGTACTCCGCCCACCGCGCGCGCTGCACGTCGGTCTCGGCCTGGAGGTATTGCCGCTCGATGTACGGCACGACGCCTTCGAAGCCCGACGTGTAGCTCATCTCGCGGCCGTAGCGGTTGCGCCAGCGCACCTTGACCTCGAAGTTGTCGCCGCGCAGCACCGCGCTGCGCGCCGCCCCCGGCAGCTCCTCCCACGGCGTGTCGAGGGAGAAGCCGAAGTCGCGCGCGAGACCGTCGAGCAGCTTCTCGTAGTAGTTGTAGAGGCTCTTGCCCTGCGAGGTCCACGGCAGGATGACGCCCTCGGCGATGCTCATCGACGGGTCGCCGAGCAGCAGCTCCTCGTCGACCGACATGCGCGTGCCGAGGCCCGAGCACTCCGGGCATGCGCCGAACGGCGCGTTGAACGAGAACGTTCGCGGCTCGATCTCGGTGAG
>DASTQT010000268.1:0-4679 GCA_035761605.1 Agromyces sp.
ACCCGCCCCTGCCGATTCGCCGAGTGCGTGTACTTCCGTCCAGCGCAATTGCGTACGTGCGCGCGCTCGTCGGGACTACACGCGCTCGGCGATCGGGGTGAGCCCGCGATCGGGGTCGCCCTCGGCGAACCGGGCTCAGCCCGAGATCGCCCGCGCCCGCACGGCCGACGGCGGCTCGCCGAACTCGGCCCGGAACGCGCGGCTGAAGTGCGCGGCATCCGGGAAGCCCCAGCGGCCGGCGACTTCGCTCACGGACCGGTGCGCGGCGAGCGGATCGACCAGCTCGCGCCGGCAGCGGTCGAGACGGCGCGTCCGGATCCAGCTCGACACCGTCAGGCCCTCCTCGTGGAAGATCGCGTGCAGGTGGCGCGTCGAGATGAAGTGCGCCGCCGCGATCGTCGACGGATTCAGGTCGGGCAGCGGGAGGTGCTCGTCGATGTACGCCTGTACCCGGCGCAGCATGGGCCGGTGCGGCTTGTCGGCGTCGCGTGCGAGGTCGAGCTGCTGTGCATACATCGTCGTCACCAGGTCGACGGCGTTGCGCGCGAGCCGGGCGCCGACCGGGCCGTCGAGCTGGTCGAGCTGCCCGGCGAGCCCGCCGAGGAAGCCCGAGACCACGCGCGCGAGCCCGTGCTCGCCGGTGAGCGTCGTCGCGGTCATGCCGCGGACCGCCTCGGTGGGCAGCTCGATCAGGCGATGCGGCACCATGAGCACGGCCGTGCTGAAGCGCTCCTCGAACACGAGCGAGTACGGCGTGTTCGTGTCGTAGATGGCCAGGTCGCCGGGGCGCACGACCGCCTCGCGCCCGTCCTGGATGAGCAGGCCCGTGCCCGACAGCTGCAGCCCGAGCTTGAAGAACCGCTGCTCCTTGCGGGCGACGAGCGCCGGTGTGCGTTGGATGACGTGGGCGTCGGCCGTCACGACCGAGAGGTGCACGTCGTCGGATGCCGCGGTGCGGACGTCTCCGCGGAACGGCTCGGGACGGTCGGACTGCACGCGCAACGGCACGAACGACTGCGACACGACCGCGCTGAACTGCGTGAAGTCGAGCGGCGCGGCGGCGGGCGCGGCGACGTGGGCGGCGGATGTCTCGGGGACGTGGGGCACGGCGTGACCTCGGTCTTCCTCCGGACGTCCTCGTCCGGCACGGGTCCGGTAATTCTACGCCTGTAGGGCCAAAAGCGACAGGAGAGCGTGCATCGGTGGACAAGCGGCGTTCGCGCTCGGACAACCGGCCGCGGAGATGCGCGACGATGATGACGGGCATCGTGCGAGGCTGCCCCGGCTTCGCTCCGACCCAACGAAGGGTTCCTGCCATGACCTCAGCGCCGACGATGCCGCCGCCGACCACGAGCGGTGACCTCGGTCACCGCCGCCTCGGCGTGCCATCCGTCACCTTCATGATCATCGCGGCCTCGGCGCCGCTCACCGTGGTCGCGGGCGGCGTGACCACGACCTTCGCGGTGACCGGCGTCATCGGCGTGCCGCTCTCGTTCATCCTCCTCGCCGCCGCGCTCGCCGTGTTCGCGGTCGGCTACGCGGCGATGAGCCGGTACGTCACCAACGCCGGCGCGTTCTACGCGTACATCGCGCAGGGCCTCGGCCGGCCGTTCGGTGTCGGCGCCTCGCTCGTCGCGCTCGTGGCGTACAACGCCATGCAGATCGGCATCTACGGCCTGTTCGGGTTCCAGGCGTCGATGTTCCTCGAGGCCAAGCTCGGCATCGTCACGCCCTGGTGGCTCTGGATCCTCGTCTGCATCGTCATCGTCGGCATCCTGGGCGTGAACCGCGTCGACCTCTCGGCGAAGGTGCTGGGCGCGCTCGTCGCACTCGAGTTCGTGGCCGTGCTGGTGTTCGATCTCGTCGCCCTCGCGGTCGCGCCCGAGGGACTGAGCACCGCGGCCCTGCAGCCGTCGAACCTCTTCGTGCCCGGCGTCGGCGCCGTGCTCGCGTTCGGCATCGCCGCGTTCATGGGATTCGAGTCGGCCGCGATCTACGGCGAGGAGGCGAAGGACCCGAAGCGCACGGTCGCCCGCGCGACCTACTCGGCCGTCGCGATCATCGGCGTGTTCTACGCGTTCAGCGCGTGGGCCTTCACGGTCGGCATCGGACCCTCGCAGATCGTGGAGGCGTCGGCGACGGCCGGTCCCGACCTCATGTTCGCGTTCATGGGCGAGCACGCGCCGGTCATCATCAGCGACATCATGCAGGTGCTGTTCCTCACGAGCCTGTTCGCGGCGCTGCAGTCGTTCCACAACGCGGTCGCGCGCTACCTCTACTCGCTGGGCCGTGAGGGCGTGCTGCACCGCGGGCTCGGTGCGGTCCGAGCGGGCTCGCGTGCGCCCTGGGCCGGTTCGGTCGCCCAGAGCATCATCGCGCTCGTCGTGACGCTCGCGTTCGTCATCGCGGGCGAGGGCCTCGGCCTCAAGGCGGACTTCGCGCCCGTCGAGTTCCTCTACCCGGTGCTCACGATGTTCACCTGGCTCACGAACACGGGCGCGATGGGGCTGGTGCTGCTCATGGGCATCATCGCCATCGCGGTGATCGGCTTCTTCCGTCGCGACCGCCGGGGCGTGAGCACCTGGGCGGCCGTCATCGCGCCGGCCATCTCCGCGATCGTGCTGTTCACGGTGTTCGGGCTGATCGTGGCGAACTTCGACGTGCTGCTCGGCCAGACCGAACCCTCGGCGCTCACGTTCGTGCTGCCGGCCTTGCTCATCGTCCCGGGCATCCTCGGCGTGGTGTGGGCCTTCGTGCTGCGCCGTCGCGACCCCGAGCTGTACCGGAACATCGGTCACGGCATCGAGGAGGCCGAGGCTGCGGCCTTCGACCACGACCCGCACCGCGGGATCTAGGCGAGCGCGGCGACCACGCCCGGAACGGCCATGGCGGCGAGCATGAGGGTCGTGCTCGCCGCCTCGGCGGCGTGTCGGACCGATCTCGCCAGTCGGCCGCCGGGCCGCGCACGACGCGCAGGCCGACGCGCGCCGAGCTCGACGGCCACGAGCCATCCGCCGAGGGCCGTCATCGCCACCACGGCGGCGAGGAAGAGGAGGCCGCCGGCGCCGGCGTGCGCATGGCCTGCGGACCCGGTTCCGGCGACGGACTCGCCGTCGGCGGCCGCGAACGCCCAGGCGCCGACGATGAACGTGAGCGCCCGGTGCAGCGCGAGCGAGCGCGGATGGAGCGACGTTCCGGCTCCGAGCGCGGTGCGAGCGGGACGCAGTCGCGCCCCGAGCGCGATCCCGAGACCGGCGAGCACCGCCGTCCACGTGAGCGGTGCGACGATCCGGGTGAGCGCCATGTCGGCCATGGCGGCGAGCATGGCCGCGGATGCCGCCAGGTCGAGCGCCGTGCGGCGGCCGCCGATCGCGCAGGCCGCACCGCCGAGCGCGCCGATCAGCATCGCGCCGTGTGCGAGTTCGCTCATCTCGGACTTCCCTGTCTCGTGATTGCGAGCTATATTACTCAACAAACGTAGAGAAAAAGGAACCCAGCATGACGACGATGTCTGCCGCTCAGGCCCACCACTCGCACGCCGCCCACACGTCCGCCACCGTCCCCGCGCCGTCGACGCGCGCCGGCTCCGACGATCCGCTCCGCGGCCTCACCGCCGACGAGATCGTCGCGACCCGCGAGGTCCTCGCCGCGGCCGGCCTCGTGCAGGAGTCCACGCGCTTCGTCTACGTGGGCGTCGACGAGCCCGACAAGGCCGACGTCCTCGCGGGCGTCGACGTACCCCGGGTCATCCGGGCCCTGCTGCTCGACCAGGCCACGGGGGCGGCGCACGACGCGCGCGTCTCGCTCACCGAGCGCGCGGTGCTGCGCGCCGACGAGATCGACGGCGCCGACGGCCAGCTGCCGATCCTCGACGTCGAGTTCGAGTCGATCTCCGACATGCTCGGCCGTGAGGACGAGTGGCACGCCGCGCTCGCCAAGCGCGGCATCACCCACGACCAGGTCGCCCTCGCACCGCTGTCGGCGGGGCAGTACGGCTTCGAGGACGAGCGCGGGCGCCGCGTCATCCGGGTGCTCGCCTTCATGCGGCAGTACGAGCAGGACCACTGCTGGGCGCACCCGGTCGACGGCCTGTGCGCCTACGTCGACATGGTCGAGGGCCGGATGTTCCGGCTCATCGACCACAAGGTCTACGACATCCCCGCCGAGGGCGGCAACTTCGACGACCCCGAGGTGCAGGGCGCGCCGCTCGACACGCTCAAGCCGATCTCGATCACCCAGCCCGAGGGGCCGAGCTTCACGGTCGACGGCGACGAGGTCTCGTGGGCGAACTGGCGGTTCTCGATCGCCTTCGACGCCCGCGAGGGGCTCGTGCTCCGGCGCATCCGGTACGTCGACGCCGATCAGGGCGGCGAGGAGCGCGACATCGTCTACCGCGCCTCCATCGCCGAGATGGTCGTGCCGTACGGCGACCCGTCGCCGGCACGCTTCTGGCAGAACTACTTCGACACCGGCGAGTACGTGTTCGGCCGGTACGCCAACTCGCTCGTGCTGGGCTGCGACTGCCTCGGCGAGATCCGCTACTTCGACGCGACGCTCGCCGACGAGTTCGGCAACCCCCGCGTCATCCCGAACGCGATCTGCATGCACGAGGAGGACTACGGCACCCTCTGGAAGCACACCGACATCTACACGGGCTCGAACGAGGTCCGCCGCCAGCG
>DASTQT010000269.1:0-5136 GCA_035761605.1 Agromyces sp.
GCGCAGATCGTGTTCAACCCCAACGCGACCAAGCCCGGCCTCTCCGCCCGCCTCTGGGAGATCGAGCAGCCCGCCGCGGCGGCCGCGAACGGCTACTTCATCGGCGCCCCCAACCGCGTCGGCCTGGAGGACAACGAGTACGGCGAGCTCGCCGTGAACTTCTACGGCAAGAGCCAGTTCGTCGACCCGCAGGGCAACATCGTCGGCGGCTACGGCTCCGAGACGACCGAGGAGGTCGTCGTTCGCGACCTCGACATGGACATGATCCGGAACGTCCGCAACGCGTGGCAGTTCTACCGCGACCGGCGACCCGACTCCTACACGTCCATCCCGAAGCCGTAAGGAGCCGCACATGACCACCACCCTCATCTCCGGCGGCACCGTGGTGAGCGCGACCGGGCGCGTCGAGGCCGACGTGCTCGTCGACGGCGAGCGCATCGTCGCGGTGCTGCAGCCCGGCAGCGAACTGCTCGGGGCGGATGTCGCGACATCCGTCGACCGCGTCATCGACGCCACCGGCAAGTACGTGATCCCCGGCGGCATCGACGCGCACACCCACATGCAGCTCCCGTTCGGCGGCACCGAGGCGTCCGACACGTTCGAGTCGGGCACCCGGGCTGCGGCGCACGGCGGCACGACCTCGATCATCGACTTCGCGGTGCAGACGTACGGCCAGCGCATCGAGGACGGCCTCGCGGCCTGGCACGAGAAGGCCGGCGGCAACTGCGCGATCGACTACGGATTCCACCAGATCGTCGGCGACGTCAACGAGGCGTCCATCGAGGCGATGAAGCGCCTGCCCGACGAGGGCGTCTCGAGCTTCAAGCTGTTCATGGCCTACCCCGGGGTCTTCTACTCGGATGACGCGCAGATCCTCAAGGCCATGCAGGTGTCCCGCGACACCGGCATGCTCACGATGATGCACGCCGAGAACGGACCGGCCATCGACGTGCTCGCGCAGCAGCTCGTCGACCAGGGCAAGACCGACCCGTACTACCACGGCATCGCCCGCGCCTGGGAGATGGAGGAGGAGGCCACCCACCGCGCGATCATGCTCGCGAAGCTCACGGGCGCGCCGCTCTACGTCGTGCACGTGTCGGCCAAGCAGGCCGTCGAGCAGCTCGCGTGGGCCCGCGACAAGGGCCAGAACGTCTACGGCGAGACCTGCCCGCAGTACCTCTACCTGTCCCTCGAAGACCAGCTCGGTGCGAAGAGCGACGAGTGGGGCGCGTTCGAGGGCGCCAAGTGGGTGTGCTCGACGCCGTTGCGCAGCCGCGCCGAGGGCCACCAGGACTCGATGTGGCAGGCGCTGCGCACGAACGACCTGCAGATGGTCTCGACCGATCACTGCCCGTTCTGCATGAAGGACCAGAAGGAGCTCGGGCTCGGCGACTTCCGCAAGATCCCGAACGGCATCGGCTCGATCGAGCACCGCATGGACCTCATGTACCAGGGCGTGGTCACCGGCGAGATCACGCTCGAGCGCTGGGTGGAGCTCACGAGCACCACGCCGGCGCGCATGTTCGGGCTGTACGGGAGGAAGGGCGTCATCCAACCCGGCGCCGACGCCGACATCGTCGTGTACGACCCGAAGGGTCACACGTCCATCGGCCTCGACAAGACCCACCACATGAACATGGACTACTCCGCGTGGGAGGGCTACGAGATCGACGGCAAGGTCGACACCGTCATGAGCCGCGGCAAGGTCGTCGTCGAGAACGACGAGTACGTCGGCGCCAAGGGCGACGGGCGGTTCCTCAAGCGCGGCCTCAGCCAGTACCTCATCTGACTGGTCTCGATACGCGCTTCGCGCTACTCGACCACCGAAGGGAACAGCATGGAATTCGGAGCGGTCCTGCAGACCAACCCCCCCGCATCGCGGACCATCCAGCTCGCGAAGCTCGCCGAGGTGCACGGCTTCAGCCACGTGTGGACGTTCGACTCGCACATCCTGTGGCAGGAGCCCTACGTCATCTACAGCCAGATCCTCGCGCAGACCCAGCGCATCAAGGTCGGCCCGTTCGTGACGAACCCGGCCACGCGCGACTGGACCGTGACGGCGTCGGTGTTCGCGACGCTCAACGAGATGTTCGGCAACCGCACGGTGTGCGGCATCGGCCGCGGCGACTCGGCGGTGCGCGTCACCAACGGCAAGCCCGTGACGATGACCGAGTTGCGCGAGTCGATCCACGTGATCCGCGAGTTGGGCAACTCGCGGCCGGTGGAGTACCACGGCTCGACGATCCGGTTCCCGTGGAGCACGGGATCCGAGCTCGAGGTGTGGGTCGCCGCCTACGGCCCGATGGCGCTCCGCGTCGCGGGCGAGGTCGGCGACGGGTTCATCCTGCAGCTCGCCGACCTCGACATCGCCGAATGGATGATCAAGACGGTGCGGGATGCCGCCGAGAAGGTCGGGCGCGACCCCATGTCGGTGAAGTTCTGCGTCGCCGCGCCCATGTACGTCGGCGACGACTGGGAGCACATGCGCGACCAGTGCCGCTGGTTCGGTGGCATGGTCGGCAACCACGTGGCCGACATCGTCGCGAAGTATGGCATGCACGGCACCGTGCCCGACGCGCTCACCGACTACATCCGCGGACGCCAGGACTACGACTACAACGAGCACGGTCGCGCGGGCAACGTGCACACCCAGTTCGTGCCCGACGAGATCGTCGAGCGCTTCTGCGTGCTCGGTTCCGCCGACCAGCACATCCAGAAGCTGAAGGCCCTGGCCGAGCTCGGCGTCGACCAGTTCGCCGGGTACCTCCAGCACGACAACAAGGAGGAGACGCTGCGGGTCTACGGCGAGACCGTGATCCCGGCGCTCTCCGAGCACCTCACGGCGAAGTCATGACGGAATCCGCCGATCGAGTAGCGCCCGCCGCAGGCGGACGCGTATCGAGATCTCCGCGACGAGGTCTCGATACGCGCGACGCTGCGCGCCGTGCTCCTCGACCGACGGGCCGCCGCTGGCGCGCCGTGCTGTGGGGCGCCCTCGGCGTCCTCGCGCTGGCGGCGCTCTGGGAGCTGTACAAGCTCGTCGGCCCCGCCGACGGCTGGCTCCTCGGCGCGCAGGAGGGCGTGACGGGCAGCGGCTTCCGGCTGCTCCCGCGCACGAGCGACCAGGCGATGCCGCACACGTGGGAGATGTTCTCCCGCATCGTCGAGCCCGTGACGCGCGCCCCAGGCTCGCTGCCGCTCGGCGTGGTCGTGCTGCTCGCCGCGCTCGTGAGCCTCGGCGTCGCGGCACTCGGATGGCTCGTCGGCGTCGTCGTCGGGTTCGCGCTGGCCCTGCTCATGCTCGGGTTCCGCATCGCCGAGCGCGCGGTGCTCCCGTTCGTGATCCTCAGCCAGACCGTGCCGCTCATCGCGCTCGCACCGCTCATCCGCAACTGGGGGTCGCGACTGGAGTTCGGCACGTTCTCGTGGGAGAGCTGGATGTCGGTCGTGATCATCGCGAGCTACCTCGCGTTCTTCCCGGTCGCCGTGGGCGCCCTGCGGGGCCTGCAGAGCCCGGATGCCGCGCACCTCGACCTCATGCGCAGCTACGCGGCCGGCTGGTGGACCACGCTGTTCCGACTGCGGCTGCCCGCGAGCGTGCCCTTCCTCATCCCCGCACTGCGGCTCGCCGCCGCGAACGCGGTCGTCGGCACGGTCGTCGCGGAGATCTCGGTCGGGTTCACGGGCGGCATCGGCCGGCTCATCCTCGAGACCGCCGTCGCCGCGTCGAGCGACCCGTCCAAGCCGTGGGCGCCCATCCTCGGCGCCGTGCTGCTCGGCCTCGTCGCCGCCGGGTTCGTCGCCCTCCTCGCCGCCTTCCTCAGCCCCTTCCGACGACAGGAGACCGTCGCATGAGCACCCCCTCATCAGCGAGCACGGCCGCCCCCGCCCCTGCCGCGACCCCCGCAGCCGACGCATCCGAAGCGGTCGTCGTCCGCGGCGTCGAGCGCGTCTTCACCGGCGCGAAGGGCGCCACGGTCACCGCGCTGACCGGCATCGACCTCACCGTGCACGACGGCGAGTTCGTCTCGCTCATCGGACCGTCGGGATGCGGCAAGTCCACGCTGCTGCGGCTCATCGCCGACCTCGACGAGCCCACCGCGGGCGACATCCGGGTGTTCGGCAGGACCGCGAAGCAGGCCCGCATCGACCAGGCCTACGGCATCGCGTTCCAGCAGGCGGGCCTCCTGCCGTGGCGCTCGGTCGCGGCGAACATCGAGCTGCCGCTGCAGCTGCACGGCATCGGCGCCGCCGAGCGCCGCTCGCGCGTGGCCGAGCTGATCGAGCTCGTCGGCCTCACCGAGTTCGCGAAGCACTACCCCGACCAGCTCTCGGGCGGCATGCAGCAGCGCGTCGCGATCGCCCGCTCGCTCGCCGAGCAGCCGCGGCTGCTCCTCATGGACGAGCCGTTCGGCGCGCTCGACGAGATGACCCGCGAGCGCATGCAGACCGAGCTCCTGCGGATCCGCACCGAGACCGGCGCGGCCGTCGTGTTCGTCACGCACTCGATCCCCGAGGCCGTGTACCTCTCCGACCGGGTCGTGGTCATGTCGCCGCGCCCGGGGCGGATCACCGACGAGATCGACGTCCGCCTCGGCGACGCGGCCGAGCGGGGCGAGGACCTCCGCGAGGACGCCGCGTTCTTCGCGGGCGTCACGGCCGTCCGCGAGGCGCTCCACGGACCACAGGCCGCGCCCGCGGCCGGCAGCGCGAGGGGAGTGGACGTGCGATGACGGGCCTGCCCGACGCAGCAATCGCGACACAGCTCACGCCCCCGGCCTCAGCGCAGGCGAAGCGCCGCCGGGCCGCCGGCGAAGGATGGCTCCGCCGGTTCGTCCGGCTGGTCGTGCCCCCGGTCGTGCTGTTCGTCGTGCTCGTGCTGCTGGTCGAGATCGTGGTCGTCGCGGCGGGCATCCCGCCGTTCGTGCTCGCGAGCCCGTCGGCGATCTGGGCCCAGCTCGTGCAGTACGCCCCGCAGGTGCTCGCCGCGACGATCGCGACCGGCCTGAACGCCCTCATCGGCCTCGTGATCGGCGCGGTCCTCGGCGTGGTGCTCGCGATCGCGGCGTCGACCATCCGTGCGATCGACGGGATGCTGGCCCCGATCGTCGCCGCGGTCGCGGTCGTGCCGATCGT